>JAGRNA010000111.1 GCA_020441005.1 Leptospiraceae bacterium | reverse complement strand
GTACCCGAGCAGGCGCCCTGGTTAAAGCCTTTCCAGGTAATGCTGAGTGATTCCTCGTTGAGTCTGGGAGAGCCGCGCGGCTGGTGGCGGGCCTTCATGCCGGTGCCGCTCTTCGGTCATTTACATACCAGCCTCAAGAATCTCTTTCCGGATGACTATGGCGCTCCGTTAAACATACTGATGCTGGGCGAGTCTGATTTGCTTTTTATCCAACGCCACGGCATCGAGGGGTATTTTCGCTTTTTAAGTGATCACCAGATTGCCTGGCACACAAGTTTGTATCGACCGGTGATTGGCATGCAGTTGCCTTAAATTGCCGAAGGCCGGAAAGCCGCCTGGTGAGTCGGCATCCCCGGACAAAAGGGCTATCGTGCTGAACTCCAGACAGGCGTTTTGCGATCCATACGCCTGTCTCTAGTCAGGTGGTCTCCAAGCCGCCCGGCTTGTTCCCTGTGCGACTTGCAATTACTGGCAAAGGCCTTCCGATCCGGGATCGGCTAACCGCTTTAGTACCAATCCTCCACGAAGCGAAAGCGTTGTACATACAATGCATTAAATTTCTTTTGCTCGATGCGGCGCTGGAGACGTTCAAAGCTATCGGCAATCATGTAGCGGGAAAACCAGTTCACGAGCCAGGCGGGGATCCAGCCCCCGGGGTCCCCCAGGGCCTGGAAAGAAACCCGTGTGGATCGGCCCTGATCGACGGGACTGAGGGACCAGATTACCCGGCTAGAAGCTACGCGCACATACTGTTTTGTAGGCGGGCGATCTGGCCAGCTTGTATCTCTCCAGTGGACCTGAAACTGACGTTTGGGGGCCTCGATTTGAAAGCGAGCCTGCATAACCATATCTCGATCTTGCACCGGCCAGGGCATGGAAACGGCGGCGTAATTTATGAAAGTTTCGTCATTGATCGTCTGGAGCCGCTCAAAGCGGATTAAATGCGGTTGCCACTCTTTAAAATGCTTGTAGTCGAGCACTACGGATAGCACCTCTAGCATGGGACAGGGCAGGATGGCTTGGCCGCGCATTTCATGAATAGGGGAGTTCGGTGCTTGCCGGCGATATACTTGCACTCCATTCTTTTGATAGATCAATTCCCAGGCAGACAGGGGCCCTTGCACCAAAAGGAACAGGCAAATCAAAACAAAGGCTCGCATGCTGGTCAGTGTGAAGGTTTTGATCTATTTTGTCCAATCAAAGCGCTCACAAGGCCTAAAAAACAGGACTGGCCATTCTGGTTGCAGTTCTGGCAATCAAGGCTGCTCTGTATGGACACCGGGTGGCCAGAGGAGCGCGACCAGTACTTGAATGGGTCTTGTGCTATGGTTTGGTAGCGGACTGTGCCAGGGCTGCCTTGATCATCGCAGTGGCTTTCGCTTGCATAGCCGGATCCTTGGCCACGATTTTAAGTCCGCTCGCGGTCGCTTGCTTCGCTTCCATACCTTGATTTTGAATCAAATAGACCGCCAGCCAGGCGCCGGCTTTGGTGCCATGATTACAGGCCACAATAGTTTTGGCGGGTGCTATTTTTTGCAGAGCCCTGGTGGCATTTTGAGGGCAATAGCTGTTGTTCTCTTTGTCGCAAAAAAACGAGGCGTGGATATACTCGATATCATGCAGGGCCAGGTTTTCCTCGATGGCTTTGCTGGCTTCGCTATCCACATCAATGAAGTAGCGAATGTCCTTTTGGGCCAGTGCGCTGAGAAATGATTCATCGTACACATGTTGTTTGGAAGTGGCATACAACCGATCCTGCCATGAGTACAGCTGGAGATCCTCATTCCAGATCAGGGGATCTGCTGCTTCTGATGCGCATTGGAACGCGCCGGGAAAAAGGAACAATAGCAGGGTTAGAGTGATGGATTTCATTTTTATGGCCGGCCGGATTGTCAGGTTTGGACAGCTTTTCCAGCCCGCCATGACCTGAAAAGAAACCTTTTTTGAATGGCATTTTTTACAAGCGGTCCCGGCAGCACAAATACAGACAAACGGGTTTTTGATGTGCGGTCAGCTACGGATTCACTTGACGGCCCGCCTGCTGGGGCCTAAACTGCAGGCAGGCCGGCGTCCATGCATAATCTGAATGATCTAAATATACTGTATGTCGAAGACAGCAAAGCGACAGCGATGCTGATTAAAAAAATTGTCGAATCGAAGGGCGCTGTGTGCCAGATCGCCCGTAATGGCGAGGAAGCCTTGCCCCTGCTTTCCAAAGAGCACTTTGATCTGATTTTGATTGATTATGATCTGCCGGATGTGACCGGCCTGGATTTAATCCGCTGGGTGGTGGCCCGGCAGATGGATACACCCTGCGTCATGCTGACCGCGGTTGGCGATGAAGAGATCGCGTTTCAGGCAATGCAGGAAGGGGCCTATGATTTTGTGCTCAAAAGCTCTAATGTTCAGAATATTAACCTGATCGACCTGACCATCCTGAAGGCCCTGGAGCGTCAAAAGCTGATTCGGGAAAAAAATAAGGCTTATGAAAGCCTGAAAAAAAGCGAGGAAGATTACCGTACTCTGGTTCAAATTCTGCCGGATATTGTCTTTAAAATCGATAGTGATGGCATGTTTACCTTTCTGAATGATGCCGTCCGTGAGTTGGGTTATGAGCCCTCCAGTCTGATTGGCCGGCATTTCAGTGTGCTTTTGCATCCGGATGATGCGGCTAAAGTGGATCGTCATAAAGTGCTGCCTGAATTCAAGGGCCGAATCACCGGACCGGAGGGTGCCCCCAAGCTGTTTAATGAGCGGCGTACCGGCGATCGCAGTACCCGCTTTCTCGAGGTGCGACTGCGGGATAATCAAAAAATGATGGCCAGTCCGGCGGCCCGCTTTGGTTTAATCTCCTCATGGGGGGAAGTCTCCGTTACCGGCCAAATCCAGACGACCGGATCTGATCTGAGCTACCCTGGTTCGGCCGGCATTATCCGCAATATTACAGTGCGTAAGGAAAACGAGCGCCTCTTGATTGAGGCCAAACAAAAAGCCGAAGAGGCCGACCGCCTGAAATCGATATTTTTGGCCAACATGTCGCATGAAATCCGCACACCTATGAACGCCATTATCGGATATACGGATCTTCTTATCGATTTGCGTCCGGATCTGAAGCAGCGTGAGTATCTGGATATAATCAAGGACAGCGGCAGCATGCTGTTGAACTTGATCAATAATATCCTGGACTTGTCGCGTATGGAATCCGACCAGATGCAGATTGTGAACAAGTCGGTCGATTTGCATGCGCTATTGCAGAGTGTATATTCCAATATCGCGATTCTAATCAGGAAGCAGGCCAGAAACATCGAACTGGAGGTTCAGCTCCCCGCTGCGGTGCCCCGCTTTGTGCGTACGGACGCTTTTCGACTAAAGCAGGTGTTGATGAATTTGCTTGGTAACGCGGTCAAGTTTACGGAAAGCGGAAGCATCTCATTCGGCATTGAGATGGTAGCAGATGATATGCTTCAGTTTCATGTGCGGGATACCGGCCAGGGAATCGCTGACAGCGACCTGGAAAATATATTTGATCCCTTTCGGCAGTTCCATCAAAACGCGCAAAAATACGGGGGTACGGGACTTGGATTGGCCATATGCAAGAATATCGTAGAACTGATGCAGGGACACATCTGGTGCGAATCCAGCACCGGCCTTGAATCCGGAACGACGTTCTATTTTCAGCTGCCGTGCCTGGAATCCAGCCATGCTCTGCTCCCGCAAGCAGAACCGGATCGCCAAAAGTTCTGGCTGGCTGGTCATAAGGTGCTGGTTGCTGATGATAATCCGGTCAACCAGTTGCTGGCCCAGCGAATTTTAGAGTCTGTCGCCATACAAGTCACGACGGCTGACAACGGACAGAGTTGCTTTCAAAAGTATTTGGCTGACCCGGAGATTGAACTGATCCTGATGGATTTGCAAATGCCGGAGATGAGCGGGATCGAGGTCACCAGTCGCATCCGTAGCCATGAACAGTCCAGCGGCCGGAGCAAAACCTTGATCCTGGCTCTGACTGCTGTGTCGATGGCGGAGGAGAAGGACCGCTGTCTGGCAGCTGGCTTCGACGATTTTTTAACCAAGCCGATCGATAAGGCGCATTTGCTCGATACCTTGCAGCGACTACTATCTGCCGGCGAAGCAACGGGCTGAATACGGCACCCGGGAACCCGGTCCGTCGCTGCCGGGGCGCCGTCTTGCTCGCAGCAGATCCAAAAAGCTGCTGGACAGCGTTGTTTTTGTTGCCAGCATTGCAGCCATGGTGGCTCGCGAACCTGATTTCAGTCAAATTTCATGGCAAAAGCTGAAGCAAGGCTTGAGCGCAATGCCGGGGCCAGGGAAGGTCCGGTCCTTTGAGACCCCCGAAAAAATCAGCGTCAAGAGTCGCTATACGTCTGCTGATACGGCCGATGTAACGCACCAGAACTTTGTGGCCGGCCTGCCGCCCTTTCTGCGCGGACCGTATAGCGGCATGTATGCTACCCGGCCCTGGACAGTCCGCCAATATGCCGGTTTTTCTACTGCGGAACAGTCCAATGCTTTTTACCGCCGTAATTTGCGCGCCGGTCAAAAAGGTCTTTCTGTTGCCTTTGACCTGGCGACCCACCGCGGCTATGATTCGGATCATGAGCGGGTGGTCGGTGATGTGGGCAAGGCTGGCGTGGCCATTGATTCGATTCTGGATATGCAAATCCTCTTTGATCAGATTCCGCTCGAGAATGTTTCTGTATCGATGACCATGAATGGAGCCGTTATCCCGGTGATGGCTTTTTTCATCGTCGCTGGCATGGAACAGGGCGTGCCCCTGGAAAAGCTGTCCGGCACAATTCAAAACGACATATTAAAAGAATTTATGGTTCGCAATACCTATATCTATCCGCCGGCTCCGTCTATGCGGATCATCGCGGATATCTTCAAATATACCTCGCAGTACATGCCCAAATTTAACTCGATTTCCATTTCGGGCTATCACATGCAGGAAGCCGGAGCGACCAATGATATCGAGCTGGCCTACACTCTGGCTGACGGGCTGGAGTACCTGCGCACCGGGATTGCGGCCGGTCTCAGCGTGGACGATTTCGCGCCGCGCCTGTCGTTCTTTTGGGCGATCGGGATGAACCACTTTATGGAAATAGCCAAGATGCGCGCCGCGCGCCTGCTGTGGGCCCGGATGGTAAAACAGTTTAATCCCCAAAATCCCAAATCCATGGCGCTCAGGACCCATAGTCAGACCTCCGGCTGGAGCCTGACAGAGCAGGATCCCTACAATAATGTGGTCCGCACCTGTGTGGAAGCGATGGCGGCCGCATTGGGTCATACCCAGTCGCTGCATACAAATGCCCTCGATGAAGCAATCGCCCTGCCAACGGACTTCTCGGCCCGGATTGCACGCAATACACAGCTGTATCTGCAGGAAGAAACCGGCATCACCAAAGTGATCGATCCCTGGGGCGGATCCTGGTATGTTGAGTCGCTGACCAATGCCATTATGCAGCGGGCCTGGACACTGATCCAGGAAGTAGAGGACCTGGGCGGGATGGCCAAAGCGATTGAAGAAGGTCTGCCCAAGATGCGGATTGAAGAGGCCGCGGCTCGTAAACAGGCCCGCATTGATTCCGGGCAGGACACCATCGTGGGGGTCAACAAATACCGTCTGGAGCAGGAAGATCCGCTGGAAACGCTCGAAGTCGATAATACAGCCGTGCGGCGCAGTCAAATTGAGCGCCTGGAGAAGCTGCGCCGGGACCGCGACTCGAATGCAGTGCAGGAAATTCTGGCGGCAATTACCAGGTGCGCCGGTGAGGGGAATAACAGTAAGGAGAATTTATTGGAACTGGCTGTTGAAGCTGCCCGGCGCCGGGCCAGTCTGGGAGAAATCTCGGACGCCATGGAAAAGGTGTTTGGTCGTTATCAGGCAGTGATTCGCTCTATTTCGGGGGTCTATTCGGCTGAAATAGCCGCCGATGCCGACTTTAAGCGGGCGGCTGCCATGGCCGATGACTTTGCCAAATCAGAAGGGCGCCGGCCGCGGATTATGATTGCCAAGATGGGGCAGGACGGACATGACCGCGGGGCCAAGGTGGTCGCCACCAGTTTTGCCGACCTTGGATTCGATGTCGATATTGGACCCTTGTTTCAAACACCGGCCGAGGCTGCCCGGCAGGCGGTAGAAAATGATGTGCATGTGCTGGGTGTTTCTTCTTTGGCGGCTGGACACAAGACATTGGTGCCCCAGGTCATCGCAGAACTGCAAAAGCTGGACCGTGATGATATTCTGGTGACTGTCGGCGGTGTGATTCCACAACGGGATTACGATGAATTGTATCAAGCCGGAGTGGCTGCTATTTTCGGGCCGGGCACAGTGATTGCCCAGGCTGCTGAAACCGTGCTGCGGCTCTTGTCCGAGCAATGACGGCGTTGCAGCGCAATCCGCATTTTAAACCCCGTCCGCGCCGCGATTACAGTCTCGATGAATATGTGGCCGGAATCCGGGCCGGAGACCGTGTCATTCTCAGCCGCGCGATCACGCGGGTCGAAAGCAACAATCCTGCGCATCAGGACCTGGCGCAGGAAATTGTCAAGGCCTGTCTGCCCTACAGCGGCGCGAGTCTGCGGGTTGGTATCACCGGTGTGCCTGGAGTAGGTAAAAGTACATTCATTGAAGCTAGCGGACGTTATTTAATTGAAGAGCAGGGTTACAGGCTGGCTGTGCTGGCCATTGACCCCTCCTCCAGCAAGCAAGGCGGCAGTATTTTGGGTGACAAGACCAGGATGCAGACCTTGTCCGTTCATGAGCGGGCATTCATTCGGCCTTCGCCCTCAGCCGGCAGTCTGGGCGGTGTTGCGCGCAAGACCCGCGAAAGCATTCTGCTATGCGAGGCCGCCGGGTATAACCTGATTTTTGTCGAAACAGTCGGCGTTGGTCAGTCCGAGACAGCAGTCTACGATATGGTGGATTGCTTTTTACTGTTAATGCTATCCGGGGCCGGCGATCAGTTGCAGGGGATCAAGCGCGGCATTATGGAAATGGCTGACTTGATTGCAATCACCAAAGCCGACGGCAGCAATCAATTGAAAGCCCGGGCAGCGGCCCGTGAGTATGCAGCGGCGGTCCATCTCATGCCGCAAGCGGAGCATGGACAGGTGACTTCCGTTCTGACTTGTTCAGCGCTGGATGGCGAGGGAATTGACCGGGTATGGCAGGCCGTGATTAATTTTTGCGCCAGGAACAAAACTAGCGGTTTTCTGGCCGCCAATCGGCGTCGGCAGGCCAGGAACTGGATGCACCAGAGTATCCAGGAGCAGCTCCTGGGCAGTTTCTATCAGAATTCTGATTTGGCTGCATTGGTGCAGGAATACGAAACCAGAGTGGTGAATGCGGAATTAAATCCCTTTGAAGCAGCCCGCGAACTGCTAAACCGGTTTGCGGCTAGCCGGTCCTGATTTTAGCGGATTGTCATTTTCGCTTGTACATCCCCATTACAATTGCACACTTGCCCGCTGATTGCAGATTAGCATTGACAGTACAACTGTCAACAGACAGAATCTAAAGGATTGCGGTTTTCAGGGCTGTTTTGGGCACTGTGTGATTGTATCGTACCGTGGCGCAAAAACATTGGACGAACAATCAATCCGTAGAATGCGGGAAGCCGTGAGGGTAAAATGAAAACAGAGCCAAAGGGTTTCATTTCTCTAGCAAAAAAACTTTTCATTGAAGAAACGGATCACGAATTGCCGGAGCATGTGCGCCTGCGTGACATGCGATACACTGATTTCAAAGTGATCGGTCGCGGCGGTGTTTGTCTGATCCAGTCCTGTAAGGATAATTACCTGGGCCGCATAGTGTGCCATAAAAGTCTGCGTAAGGAGTTCGTCAATAATCAGGAAGAAAGAATCCGCTTTTTGCGAGAAGCCCGGGTGACAGCTATGCTGCAACATCCGAATACAATACCGGTGTATGACATCAGTCGCGATTCCAGGGATCACTATTTTTTTACAATGAAGCTGCTCACTGGACATACATTGCATGATATCATACAAAAAATCAAGCAGGGAGATGCAAAGATTACCGCGGAGTTCAAGCTGAACAGACTCCTGGGTGTCTTTATTCAGGTGGCGAATGCTCTTGACTATGCGCACGAGCATGGAGTGATTCACCGGGACATCAAACCGATGAATATTGCCGTGGGACCTTTTGGGGAGGTGCATCTGCTGGACTGGGGTCTGGCCAAGGTCTGGCATAAAGATGAAAGGCGCAAAGAATTAGAGTTGAGCCAGGACAAATTGAGTATGCCGCTTGATTTTACCCTGACACACGCGGGCAAATTGAAGGCTACACCATTGTACATGTCGCCCGAACAGGTGGCCAACGAGCCGAACCTGGATTTTCGGACTGATATTTACAGCATGGGTACGATCATGTACGAAATGCTAACCCTGGAAAACATGATTGTAGGTGACACCATCCATGAACTCATGGATACTATAAAGTATGGCCGGATACAAAAACCGGTGGAGCGCAGTCCGGAGCGCAATATACCCGGAAAACTGGAAGAGATCTGCCTGAGGTGCGTTGCCTGTGATCCGGACCAACGTTATCAAAAAGTCAGCGATTTAATAAACGATATTCGTAGATTCAGGGAGGCGAATCTGATTACTTGATCCGATGGAGTCGCTGCCAGGCAACAAGACCCGGTTGGACCCTGGATACATATCCTTTTTGAAAATGAACACCCTGTTTCCCAAGTCCGCTGCTGCTGTATGTGATATCGGTTCACGCCGCAAAGAGAACCAGGATATGGCCCTCGTGGGCGGACAATACATCCGGGATGCCCGGCTCAATTTTGAGGAATGCGTAGTGAGCTATCCCTTTCTTGCTGCCGTCGCGGACGGTATGGGCGGTCACGCTGCTGGTGAAGTCGCCAGTGAAACGGCACTCCGGGGTCTTGAGCGGCGTATTCAGGAGGTGGCAGCGCATACCTGGGAAAATGAAAAAGTGGCTGTGGCAGCCCTGGAGCAGATCTTTGCCGATCTGCATGCGGAAATGCTGCAACTGAGCAGGGGAAACCCGGCAATGGACAAGATGGGTAATACCTTGACCGGTGTCGTGATCGGCGCACCAGGCAAAATGTATTCGTTTCATGTCGGGGACACACGTTTGTATCTTTGGCATCAAGATCAGCTGCAGTTATTGACCCGGGATCACTCGCTCAAGCGCGAGACCAGTCGCAGCTTTTCTTCGAATTTTCTGGTGAATGCCATGGGGGGTGGACTGGAAAATTTCTATGTGGACATTCAAGCGCTGGCTGGCAAACTCGAAGCTGGCGATATGCTACTGCTCAGTTCTGATGGTCTGCATGATAAAATCCCGCATGCAGAACTGGTTGCCGTGCTAGGTCAGGGTGGCGCCTTGCCGGACAAGGCAGAGCAGCTGTTACAGGCAGCGCTGCAATCCGGCGGTTATGATAATATTAGCCTGATTTTGCTCGCCTTTTAACGGATCCGCCATCGTCAGCCCATAGTTTGTTGGCCAATACAGACTGCTTGACGACGAGTCTTGCCAAAGGAGTATCGACCGAGGAGATCATAATGACCAATAACAATACTCACAGTAAATCCATCGGCTATGTGCTATGGTTTTTTGGGTTTACCGGTGCGCACCGCTTCTATTACGGCAAGCCCATCAGCGCTACGATTTATTTTTTTACCCTGGGTCTTTTCTTTGTCGGCTGGTTTATTGACCTGTTTTTAATTCCAGGCATGGACAGGCAGGCTGATCACAAATATAGTGAGGGCCGTGTTGATTATAATTTATGCTGGATCCTCTTGACTTTCCTGGGCTTCTTTGGCGTGCATCGATTCTATATGGGAAAGTTTATTACCGGTTTGATCTATCTGGTCAGCGGCGGGCTTTTTGGCATTGGATACATCTATGACTACTGGACTTTGAATGAGCAAATCAGTAGTGTGAATCATGCTGCCTGACAGCCCTGTGGTTTTCAGCGGTCTTGCGGGTTGCCTGTGCTCGTTGTCGCTAACGGATAATGGCAGGCGTATTGATGAGTGAATTGCCCGGCATTTTCTGTTGATCGCAGTTCCGGTTGCTCATCAGCGCATTGGGGCTGGCGGCTTTGACAGCGGCTGGCAAATGCACACCCGGCTGGTTTATTGGCCGGTGACGGCACTTCACCGCTGATAATGCGCGGCCGTTTGCCCACTTCCAGGCCAGGCACAGAATCCATTAAGGCCCGGGTGTAATGATGGCGGGGATTGTTGAATACCGCCTCTACCTTGCCTTGTTCGATTATTTCACCCAGATACATAACATATACCCGGTCGCTCAGGTATCGGACAAGTGATAAATCGTGCGAAATAAACAACAATGCCAGCCCCAATTCTTCGCGCAGCTCGAGCAATAGATTTACAATTTGCGCCTGGACAGATACATCCAGAGCAGCGACTATTTCGTCACAAATAATTGCTTTGGGCTCCAGCCCGATCGCTCGTGCAATCGCTATTCGCTGCCGCTGCCCTCCAGAGAAGGAATGGGGGTAACGGTCCATATAGTCTTCTTCCAGCCCGCACTGGGCAAGCAGCCGGGCAACCTTGTCCCGGGCTTCGCGGGCCTTGCAAACCTTGTGAAAGATCAATGGTTCGGCAATGATTTCAAAAATGGTGTGGCGCGGATTTAATGAGCTATAAGGATCCTGGAATATGTACTGAAAATTACGCCGGATACTGTGCTCATTGAAAGCGCTTTTCTTACTGGTATCAATCGAATGCTGGTCCAGTGAAAGTGTTCCGGATTGAATCGGTGCCAGACCCAGTATGGCATTGCCGAGGCTGCTTTTACCGCAGCCTGATTCTCCCACAATGGAAACGATTTCTGCGGTCCGTAAAGTCAGGTTCACTCCGTCGACAGCCTTTACATAGCCGCTTGTCCGCATAAAGACACCGCTGCGAACCGGATAAAACACTTTCAGATCACGGCATTCAATCAAGGCCTCTTGCGGCCGGGTTTGCTTTTGACTCATGCGTTGCTCTCCCTTTGCAGGGCAG
>JAGRNA010000110.1 GCA_020441005.1 Leptospiraceae bacterium | reverse complement strand
TTTTGTTATGCGGCATCCTTCCAGGAAACAGACCCCAAGGGTCTGCCTGATGGTTCCCTGTACCACATCGTTGGCCTGGCCTATGATAGCGGTCGTTGGGAACTCTATTCCGATTTTCATTTGCGGGACCCGGATCAACATTCGTCATCCCTGGGCTTTCGTCTGGTGCGCGTCGTCCAGGGCAGCAACACCGACACTACAAATCCAAATGATCCGGATGAGGATGTATCCCGGCCAGACCAGATCAATCCGGCCTACAACCTGCCAATGATCAAGGCGGCGCGCGCTGGCAATACCAGGGCGGTGCGTGATTACCTGGCGAAAGGCGCCGATCCCAATGCAGATTTCAAGGGCTGGACCGCCTTGATGTATGCGGCCTATTATGGCCACCTCGATATGGTGAAAACCCTGATTGCCTATAAGGCCGATGCATCGCGCAAGGCTGGTTCCTGGGATGCCACTGCCCTGGCCCAGCATAGCAACCATGCACAAATCGTACTGTTATTAGAGCGCTACACCGGCGTGCGCGCTATTCGACAGCGGGGGCAACCAGCCGTACCGCGCTAACTGCTCAGATTATGCCGGGCTGGTAGCGCGGATGTGGGCATGCTGGTCATTCATATCGTGCGCAAATTTACGTAGTGTCGGGTAGGCATTCAGGTCGGCGGCCTGGCGAAATTGCATCCAGTCGATGCTGCTGACAAGCACAATTCCGGGATAGCTATACGCCCGGGACCCAGCTAACAGACCGGCTGTCAGGTTTTGCTCCAGCCATTGCAGACTGGCATGGATACGGTCTTGCTGTTTGCGCATGTAGGCCGATTGATCAATTGCCAGACCGTCTTTTTGCAAATAGAACAAATTGATTCCTGAATCCAGCGCGCCATCAACGGCAGTCATAAAATTATTTACATTGTAGTCATCCGCAGGGAAGCAATACAGCTGTCCGGTGCCATATGCTCCAAACAGCCAATCGATAATTTTGTGCGAATCCCAGATCACCTGATTCGCTGTTTGCCAAACCGGCACTTTCCAGATCGGGCTCAAGACGCGTAATTCTGCCTGGCCTGCATCCGTCGCAGTGTCCGTGCGGGTATAGTTCAGGCCTAGCTCGCGGGCGATAATACGGACGCGCCGAACATAGGGAGAAGTGGTGGTGCCGTATAGCTTCATTTGTTTCAGTGCTCCGATTTGAGTTCGCGGGTCATCAGATCCAGAATGGCCTGTTTGACCGGCTTGTCCTCAAATAGAATTGCATGTACTTGAGCGGTAACGGGCATGTCGAGTCCCTCCTGGCGGGCAATGGCATGAACCAGGCGGGTTGTTTCCACTCCCTCGGCGACAGCCGTCATCTCGCTTAAGATCTGCTTTAAGGTTTTGCCTTTGGCCAGGTTCTCACCAACAAAATGATTGCGGCTCATAACGGAAGAGCAGGTCGTTATCAGATCACCCATCCCGGCCAGGCCGTAGAAGGTTTCGGGCCGGGCGCCAAAACGACTGCCAAAGCGGATGATTTCGACCATGGCCCGGACCATCAGGGCCGAACGGGCGTTGTCGCCCAATTCCAGACCGTCGATGATACCGGCGGCAATGGCGATAATATTTTTCAGAGTGCCGCCTAATTCTGTTCCGACCACATCGGTGTTTGTATACACCCTGAAGGAAGGCTGCGAAAACCAGGCTTGCGCTTTTTCAGCGGTGTACTGATTGCGCGAAGCACAGACAGTCGCCGCGGGCTTGCCGGCCGCGATTTCGCGCGCGATATTGGGCCCTGACAGAATGCCGGTTCGTTCACGCAAACCGGGCGGCAGCATATCTTCCATAATCTGGGTGGTGCGCTTTTTGGTCTCCGGATCCAGGCCTTTCGTGGCTGAAATCAGGATTGCCTCCGGTGCCATCAGAGGGGTGATCTTCTGAATCATATCAGCATAGAATTTCGAGGCTACCACCATCAGGATCAGGCTGGCGGACTGACAAGCAGCTTCGAGGTCAATGGTTGCGCTGAGATTTTCCGGCAGCATGACTCCCGCAAAAAGTTGCCTATTTTCATGCAATTGATTGATCTCATTTGCCAGCGATTCATCGTGCGACCACATTACGACTGTGTGGCCATTTTGGGCCAGTATTCTCGCAAGCGCGGTGCCCCAGGCCCCGGCGCCGATTACAGCGGCTTTGATTGTATTTGTGCTCATATTTCTGTTTACTTCCTGTCCAGCCTGACGGCCACCCCATTCATTGATGACATTCTGTACTACCAATTGACTGGCTGTCAACAAAACATATTTCGCTGGATCATGCGCCTTCTTTCTACCGGCCGCATGGCAAAAATGGCTGGTCAAAGCAGCACAATTCAGGTTACAGTCGTTTGCAGGTTTACGGTCAGGCAAGGCCTCGGTTGGTGCAGCGCTTGCAATCGAGTATACCGGTCAGATTCGCGGAAAGCCCGAACCAGACAACCCTGGAACAGCTCAACAGTAAAGGAAGACACATGAAAATTGGCAAGGATCAGGTAGTCAGCCTGGATTTTGAAATGCGTGACAAAAAAGGGGAGCTGATTGACGACTCCAGCGCAGATAGTCCCCTGGTGTATTTGCATGGCTATAATAATATCCCGCAAGGCCTGGAGGATGCTCTGGAGGGCCACTCGGTCGGAGAATCCCTGGCAGTCGATTTAACGGCCGATCAGGCCTTTGGTGCCTTTGACTCTGAATTGGTGCAGGAGGTGAATCGGTCGGACATATCCGGTATTGATGATTTAACCGTAGGCCTGCAGTTCCCGGCCGAAACGGAAGAGGGAGTCATTATGCTGCGCGTTTTGGAAATCAAAGGGGATAAAGTTTTACTAGACGGGAATCACCCATTGGCCGGTGAGGAACTGCACTTCAATGTCACCGTTCGTGAAGTCCGGCCCGCCACTGCGGAAGAAATGGCGCATGGCCACGCTCACGGTCCAGGCGGTCACCATCATCACTAATGCTGTTACGGGCCAGGAAAAACATAAAATCAGTATAAGCTGCATGGCCCCTGGAAACGCATGGATTCGGGGAGGGTCGGTTACCAGGACAGGTTGAAAGATATGCAAAAACAAGCAGAGCTATTTCATGAAGCCAGGGATTTCATCTATCGCTACAGTGATACTCCCTTCCGATTGGCTTCCGGGGGCGAGTCCCATCATTATTTTAATTGCAAGGCAATTACCATGCATCCCGGTCGCCTGCGACAGCTGGCCGAAATCATTCGAGACTGGCTATTGCCAAACGCTGCGCTACCCGTTCCCCAGGCTGCCGGTGGGTTGACCCTGGGAGCCGACCCGATCGCATTTGCGCTGGCCAGGGCCTGGCAGGATCAGGGGCAACTGGTAATGCCGGTTGTGGTGCGCAAGGAGGCCAAAGGTCACGGGACAAGTCAGCAAATTGAAGGCTTACTGGATGGCGTGCATGAGGTGCTGCTGCTGGACGATGTCATCACCACGGGCGGTTCTTCCCTGAAAGCAGTCCAGGCCTTGCGCCAGGCCGGCTACATTGTCCGGCATTGTGTTTGTATAGTGGATCGCGAGGAGGGCGGCGAGGCCAATCTACAATCTGAGGGGATTACGCTGCTGCCTGTCTGGAAAAAGAGCGATTTTATTGCGTAACTTTGTTGGGAACCAAAGGGCCGTTAACGTTTTAGATAGGTTCGCATACTCATGGAATCAGGCGGATTAAGATCGACCAGGGTAGTACCTGGATTTGCCTCCAGAGGATTGTCGACGACGTTGCCCAAACCAAGCTCCTGAACAACCTGCCTGGTCAGGTCATGCAACTGGTAGCTGCCGATCCCGTGAATGATACGCACACGCGTTTTCCCGGCCACGAAGGCGGCATTTAATTCCTGAATAAGCACGGCCCGGGCGTCTGTATAGCGCATTTTGCGGATCCGAATCTCATGGATGGCTTTTTTACGTCCCACATCGAATACGCTATCTGTGCCGACCCGTCTGGATTGAAACTGAAATCTGCTTAAATCAGACCGGCTTCAATTTGGCGATGAATCTCAGCCGCGCATTTACGACCTTCTGAAATGGCCCAGACAATCAATGATTGTCCGCGACGCATATCACCACAACTAAACACGCCAGGTATGGTAGTTTGAAAGCTGCCTTTGACAGTCCCAAAACTGGCCTTTACATTGCCGCGCGCGTCCAGTTCCAGGCCGCTTTTTTGCAGATCACCGATCATGCCCTCATGCACAGGATGAACAAAACCCATTGCCAGAAAGACCAGATCGGCCGGCCATTCGAATTCTGTGCCGGGGATATCCACGAATTGGCCCCTTTCAAATTTGACCTCATTGCCGAAAATGGCGGTAAGCTGACCATCGGCATTACCCTTGAAGCCCTTGGTCATGACGGCCCATTTGCGCTCACAGCCCTCTTCATGGGAGCTGGATGTCTTGAGTGTGCGCGGGTAGGTCGGCCAGGGCATGTCCGCAGTGCGCTCAGCGGGCGGCTCAGGAAATAATTCTATCTGGGTAATGGAGCTAGCTCCCTGGCGACGTGATGTGCCGACGCAATCGGAACCGGTGTCGCCGCCGCCAATCACAATTACGTGTTTGCCGCGGGCCGAAATAGGGTCGTTGACTTCTTCCCCGCCAATTATGCGATTCTGGCGAGTCAGGAAATCCATCGCAAAATGAACTCCCCGTAACTCCCGACCAGGGACCGGCAAATCGCGTGGCTGCTCGGACCCTCCTGCCAGGACCATTACATCGAATTGATCGCGGATCTCGCTAACGCTAATGTCCAACCCAACGTGGACTCCGGTTTTTAGTACAAGACCCTCGGAGCGCATTTGTTGCACTCGCCGTTCAATGCGCCATTTCTCCATTTTAAAGTCTGGTATACCATATCGCATCAAACCGCCGATGGATTGGTTTTTTTCAAATAGCGTCACCTGGTAGCCAGCTCGCACCAGCTGTTGTGCACAGGCCATCCCGGCTGGTCCGCCCCCGATGATGGCGATTTTCTGCTCCCTTTGAAAGGGGGCAGGCATCGGCTCAACCCAACCCTCATCGTAGGCATTATCTATAATAGCGCGTTCAATGGATTTGATGTGCACCGGGGGATTGGTAATACCGAGAGTACAAGCGCTCTCGCACGGTGCCGGGCAAAGACGACCGGTGAATTCAGGAAAATTGTTGGTGGAATGCAGGTTGTCCAGAGCCTGCTTCCAATGACCTCTGTACACCAGATCATTCCATTCCGGAATCAGATTGTCCACCGGACATCCATGCTCGCTATGACAAAAAGGAATCCCGCAGTCCATACAACGGGCTCCTTCATCTTTTGCATCGTCATCGTTCAGGCGATGTTCGAACTCACTGTAATGGAGGATGCGTTCTTCCACCGGGTCGCGGCGCATTTTATGACGATTAATTTCTTTAAAGCCAGTGACCTTGCCCATATTCCCTCAGGATGGAAAAATTTTTGCCATACGCAATCTGAACGATGACCTTTTGCCATTTTTCTGACCGAAGCTCAGTGAAACAGAGAATTTCCGGGCTGCTGGTCTGATTTTTACAACGATTCCCTGATTTTTTGGGTTTTTTTCAGTTATCAACCCGTTAAATCGCATCCCAGGAGCGCATCGGGCCGGATCCAGGTCAATCCGTTGGCAGGCCGAAGCCTGCAACCCGACAAAACAAGCGGCTGGCAGTTCGTCAGCAACAGCGTTTCCAGCCAGGTATGTAGTGGGCCCTGGAGCCGTCTTCTTTTGTTCATCGATCTGCCGCTTGCTTGTTCAATTGGTGCAATTGGAAATGTAACGCTGGATGGCCGCCAGGCAGCCGCTTTTTTCGACCTTCTGCCCGGAAGCCCTGGATCGGCCTTAACTGCAAAGACCCTGGATATCAATCTGCACTTGCGTCTCCTGGACGAACAGCGTCTGCAACTGGATTGATTTTTTTAGCCGGCGGATTTCAACCCCATTCGGCTGGAAAGCAGCATCACAGTTCTGCCCGGGTACCATACCAGTCCCATGTATTCTTACTTGTCGCTATTACAGGTACCAAAAGCCTGACAACAAGTAACCAATGTTCAAACCCCTCTCTTCTATACTCCAAATTAGAAGCGCACGCAGTATTTATTTATATTCCGTAATCATTGGCGGGATTTCAGCCCTTTTGGCCGTGGTTTTTTCCTATGGTTTGGCGTATGCAGAGTATTTTTGTTTTGAGAACCTGATCGGAATGGGCCGGATTCACCCGACGGGTGAAATTGCTATTCATGGGGAAGCTCATAGTCAACCCGCCCGGTATCTGATCCTGATACTGCCGGCCATCGGTGGGTTGCTTGTCGGGGTAATTCTACAGTTTATTTATGGTGATGCCAATGGTGCCGGCACCGATTCTATGGTGCACGCCTTCCATCACAAGGAAGGGCATATCCAGGCCCGGGGGGCCATTTACAAATCTTTGGCAACCATACTGACCCTCTCGACTGGAGGCAGCGGTGGTCGCGAAGGTCCAACGGCATATATCGGGGCGGGCATTGGATCGCGTCTGGCCCGCCTGGTAAAGGCCGGCCCACGCGCCAGACGAACATTACTATTGGCTGGCGTCGCCGGAGCTTTGGGTGCCATTTTTCGAGCGCCATTCGGCGGGGCAGTAACTGCGGTTGAAATAATTTACCGTGAAGACTTTGAAAGCGACGCATTAATCCCGTGCATCATGTCTTCTGTGAGCGGATATCTGGTTTTTAGCCTGCTGGCCGGCCAGGCAACTTTATTTACCGTTACCGACATTGAATCGGGCGGATACAGTGATCTGCTTCTATACACAATTCTGGGATTGCTTTGCTATGGTGTCGGGCTGATCTATGTCAAGTTTTATCACGAGACAACCCGCTTCTTCGATCGCCTGCGTATACCGCGCATGTTCAAACCCGCGATTGGCGGGCTGGTAGTTGGCATTTTAGGCTACTACTGGCCGGAAGTTCTGGGCTCCGGGATGGGAACCTTGCAAAATATTTTCAGTGGCAATCATATTGTTAATGCCGGATATTCCAATCAAGCCCTGGTGGGCATATTCCTGGGTATAGCGGCAGTCAAGATTGTAGCAACCGCTTTTACCATCGGGTCTGGTGGCAGCGGGGGGCTTTTTGCGCCCACGTTATTTATCGGCGGCATGCTGGGAGCGGCGTTGGTCAGTTTGGCGCATGTGTTTGTACCTGGCTGGAATTTGCCTTTAGTGCCTTTCATGCTGGTGGGCATGGGCGCCTTTTTTGCCGGTGTGGCCCGCGCTCCTGTCGCGGCGCTGATCATGGTGGGAGATATGATCGGCTCATACAAGCTTTTGCCCCCGCTCATGATTGTCAGTATGATCGCTTTGGTCCTCTCGCACCGTCACAATTGGTCCTTATATGTTACCCAGGTAAAGAATCGCTTCCAGTCGCCGGCTCATTTTTGGGACATGGAACTGGATGTGCTAAACCGGGTGTACATCAAGGATCAGTTCCCGCGTTTGAACCGGCTGGCTGTGATCAAGGCGACCGAAACCCTGGAAAAATTACAAACATTTGCCCGCAAGAAGTACATCGATGAAATTATCGTACTGGATGCCGAGGGCGCCTATTCCGGTCTGATTTCTCTCAAGAAACCTTTGCATGCTCGCAATCGCCAGGCATGGAAAGGTCGATCGCAAAGCAGGGAGTGGCCCCGGAAGGCAAAAAAAAGAAAAGCGGTTTTGGTCAGTGAATTCACAGACAAGAATATTCCGGCCGTCAGTCAGTCGGCCAGTTTGTCGGAAGCCTTGCAAATTATGACGGAATACAAGATCAGTAAAATCGCAGTAGTCTCCGATGACCGGATTAAATTCCTGGGATACATACGTTACCAGCACATCATTGAGGCCTACCAAAAGTTGACCCGTTTAGGTCCGTTAAATCGCGATCAATTAACTCGAATCAGGGATACAGAGCCCGGGCCGGATGTACACTAGTTGCCTGACGCAACCACTTGCGATTGCTGCCGGGCAGTAGATCCTGGCGGGCAAAACTCAGATCCCATTTTTCGGCCAACCAGGGTCGGTAGCGCACCCAAATTTCAACTCGTCGAGCCTCGGGCGTGTATTCGATTTTACGGGATTCGGTCCTTTGGGGTCGCGGGATAATGGCAATAAAGTGATAGTAGTAAACAGCATGACCCTGGACTACGGTTCGCAAGATCCCTTTCTTTTCGGGATTGGCCAGAAAGCGGTGCACTTTGACTGGAAATCTGGACGACCACAAAAGCGGCAATTTGTCCTGCACAGTTTGCCAGCCCGGCAGTGATTCAGCTCCTGCCGGATTTATGGCTATCAGTAGCAGTAACAGCAATGCTTTACCAAGGGCAATCCGTTTCAGCATGGCATCCATTCATGCGGGCCGGAGGTGATTGCCTAGTGTCCGCCAAAGCTTGCCAGGGCAAATACGGGCACGCCCGCTTGCTCCAGCTTTTCAGAACCCTTCAGGTCTGGCAGATCGATAATGGCCGCGGCTTCAATCACATCCGCGCCCAATCGTTTCAAGAGCGAGTTGGCAGCCAGCATCGTGCCGCCGGTTGCAATTAAATCATCAAACAGGACAACTCTTTGACCAGCCGTGACGGCATCGGTATGCATTTCAATGGTTGCTTCGCCATATTCGAGCTGATAGCTTTCACTAATTGTCTTGTAGGGCAGTTTCCCCTTTTTGCGAACGGGCACAAAGGGCAGGTTCAGCTCGTAAGCGACAGTCACACCCAGTAAAAAACCACGGGCATCAATACCGGCGATTAAATCCACTTTCGCATCAAAATAACGGTGAACAAAAGCATCCATTGTCGCTCGCAGCGCCTTTGGATTCTGGAATAAGGGGGTTATATCACGGAACATGACGCCCTTTTCCGGCCAATCCGGCACGCTGCGAATCGTTTGTTTTATATACTCTGTATCAATCATTTGCTTTCTCCTCCGGACCAAACTCGCCCGAGATCAGTGTCCCTACGCCAGAATCAGTAAATATTTCTAATAAAAGGGCGTGTTCTATGCGGCCATCAATAATGTGAGTTCTTTTTACACCATTGGCGATTGCCCGGGTGCAACATTCAACTTTGGGAATCATGCCCCCGCTAATGGTGCCGGCTGCAATTAATTCCTGTATATGAGCCGGGGCCAGGCCGGTAGCAGTCTGATTATCGATTAACACACCCGGAGTATCGGTGAGCAAAACCAGTTTGCGGGCCTGCAAAGCGCTGGCCACCGCGCTGGCCATGGTGTCGGCGTTAATATTGAGACTTTCGCCCTGCGGGCCGACCGCAACCGGTGCAATAATGGGGATGTATCCGCTGTCATCCAGATTGCGAATCAAGGCCGGATTGATGTCATCCCGGGTCAGAGTACCTACCTGACCAAGGCTAATTTCTTCCCCGTCTGTGCGCTGCAGAGTGTGGGGCACTGCCCGGGCCAGATGGCCATCTTTACCCGAGATGCCGACCGCCTTGCCACCCTCCGCGTTAATCAGCGCGACAATTGATTTATTGATTTTTCCAGCCAATACCATTTCGACGACATCCATGGAAGCTGCATCTGTAATGCGGTGACCGTCTACAAACTGGGTCGGAATATGCAATTCCTCCAGCATTTTTGAAATCTGGGGACCGCCGCCATGCACCACAACCGGTTTAATGCCCACGAATTGCAATAACACAATATCCCGCGCGAAGGCGGCGCTCAAGGCTGGATCTTTCATGGCCGCCCCGCCAAATTTGACCACAATCGTGCTGCCTGAAAAGCGTCGAATATAGGGCAGGGCTTCGAGCAGTATCGTCGCCCTGCGAGCAGGGTTATCCATGATGACTCGCTCCGGATGGATTGATATCCTCCACTGTAGAGGATGATTCCCCATCCGCAGCCAACAGGTCCTTGATAAAGTGTTCTATCGATTTTTGATCTTTTTTCAGGTTTTGTGAATAGATTTCACCGATTGCAGCTTCAACCCCGCCACCGATAAACAGCGCGCGGCTTTTGATTTCGATTTCATAATTGCGCGCAGAAAGATTGGGCTCTAGTTCATAGTAGCGCGATATGCCGGTAATTTTAAAAATATTATCATGACCGCCGTCCGGAATGACTTCAAAGCGATGCGTATTATCTAGCTGGTCAAAGGTGGAACTTTCAACCAGAGTATCTGCGCCATTCGGCAGCAGTGGAATCAGAATAGCGGGAATCGATGTGCCTAAATGAATATGACGTACCTGTTTTAGTAGCTGGTCCTGTCTTTCCTCGGAAACGATCGTGACGTTCTTCAATTCCGGAAATTTATCCAGGTGACGGTAGCGCTCTTCGCGCGCGCGCAGTAGCGTCGCCAAATCAGTGTCAAATTTCTGTTCTATGCTTATTTTCTTCATGCCTGGATTTCTGTTTTTTTGAATGTGTTGGCTGTGGTCTATTTTTCAGATCCATCCTGATTTGAAAGCGATTTTATACATACAAGGAACGCTCGTGTTCTTGCTGCTTTGCGCGTCCGGTGCAAAGACCAAATGGCCTAATTCTCCAGCCTGTGGATGGCCTGCCAATTCTCTGCGGGTGGATTTTGCTGAAAGTGTTCACAACGCTCCATGTACAAGCTTGACACCTGATCCTGGCCCTTGCTTTTTTCATAGAGTTCCTTGAAGGCCAGTCGTGCGGTTTCAAATTCACGCTTACGGTAGGCTTGCAGGGCTAGCGGCCAATTTTGCTCATAATCCTGTAGCCCAAGTCCACTGCGGCTGAGGGTCAATGGCTCATAAACTCTTGCCGGCCGTTCACTGCCTCTGACCTGCAGCAGATCGACTTCCCGACAGGGTTGCTGCGGTGCCTGTTTGTGGGTTTCTTCCGTGAACAGTGTATGAACGCCATAATGCTTGACTGCTTTTTCGAGGCGACTGGCAATATTCACCGTTTCTCCGATGATTGTGTAATCCATACGGGTATGCGAACCAATATTGCCGGTGATCACCGGCCCGCTGGCCAAGCCGATGCCCATTTGGAGCTCCAGCTTCCCCAGGGATTGATTCTGCAAGGCCCGGGTGCTGAGCCGCTTCTGCATCTCTGCGGCCGCCTTGAGCGCGTTTGCGGCATCCGTGGGGCCACTCTCCGTCATGCCAAACACAGCCATCAGCGAATCGCCCATGAATTTATCTACAACTCCGCCATGCAGGGCCACGGCATCGACCATATCCTCGAAATGCTGATTGATCAAGGCTACCAGTTCCATCGGCGGCAATGTTTCGCTCAGATGCGTAAAATTGCGGATATCGGCAAACAACACCGAAACAATGCGTTGCGCTGGAACCGGGTTTTCATTTTCCACCAGATCGGCTGCAATCCGACTAGGGACATACTTTTGGAAGGCCCGCCGCAAATCCTCTTCACGCTTACGGCTTTCGACTGCATCTCGAAAACTGTTTACATTACGAAAGGCCGAGTAGCAGACTCCCATCACGCTCTTGAAAAATTTCAAATCATTGACCGGTATCTGCCGCCGGAACTGGCCGCCGTTCAGAGACAAAATGAATTCAATTTCTTTATTTTCCTTAAAGATGGGGACCCATAGTTCCGGGACCGGATACTGTTTATAGAAATCCGCGTTTTGTTCCAGAAAACGCTGGGCAATATTGCTGCTTTTTTCCACGGTCTCAAAGAATGCGAAGGGCTCCTGGTAGTTGTGCATCCACAAAAGAATATCAGTAGCGCCCGCCAGCTTGTGCTCGCTCGCCCGTAGCGGCGTCGGACGGCCGTTTTGCAAGCAATGGTATTCCGCCACCAGACTACGATTCCCGGGAGACAGGATCAGCGCCTCGCTAACCGGCATAACTTCGAGCAAGGTTTGCAACAATTTTTGCTTCAGGACCTCCGGATCCAGTGAAGAGTTGACAATTTGGCCGATCTCATACAGGGCATGGATCTCGGAATTCTTGCGATCGAGGTTGCGATTGGATTGGACCAAAGCATCTTTTGCTTTGATGTTTTCAATGAACAGACTGGTATGCGAGGCGATATTGATCAAAAAATCCAGGTCTTCTGACAGAAAGCCCGTGCTGCGTTTGCTGTTAATCACTTCCAAAACACCGATTACGACTCCGCCGGCCAAAATAGGCGCAATAATCATGTTGCGGGTTTGATGCTGGAGAACTTGATCTACATGCTGAAACGAACGCGAATCAGCGGCCACATCCGGTATAATTTCCGGCCGCGCTGAATTGACCACGCTGCCGGCAATGCCCTTGCCGGCCGGAATCCGGATTTCTTTTAGTACATTCTCATTCTCCCCCGATACGACATTGAAGTACATTTCACCCGTTTTTTGATCGACCAGCAAAAGTGATGAGCCTTCTCCATTGCAAGCGCGGCAAGCCGTATCCATGATGATTTGTAAAACACCGAATAAATCATCCGCCATCAGAATGCTTTTATTCAAATGCAAAATACGTTCATAAAAATTGAGCAAATTGATTCGCTCTTCCAGCAGCAATAACACCTCCAGGTAAGAATCGATGAAGAACGAGGCCTTCATCCCGTTTTGGTCGCTCAGACCGCGCAGAACGATATTGGCCAGTTTGCGCAGGCTTTTAATTTGCCGCTCGACAGGCGGCGTATCCAGCCCGGTTGAACCATCCAGGTGTAAAATAAATTCAGCAAAACTATGCTCTACACTCAGGCTGCCGGTCTGACCATCCGCAAGGATCGTCGAACCGTCCTGACGCAGTAGTCTGTAACCGCTGATTTGCGGCTGGATATAAAGCCGGCTCAGGATGCGCTGTAAAAATTTCAATTGCGCGGGATGAAAAGTAGTTGTGGGCATTGATTATGACTTCACCTTGGGACCGATATTTTTCGAAAACAAACCTATGAATCACATCCTGCCAGACCGCTTCCGCATTTCCAGCATAAAAGTACTTCAATTCAGCCTCCTGGGCCTTGTATTGGCAGCATTGACCCTCCTGGCGACCTGTAAGACAGAAAACAAAGGATCCACGACCAATCAGGGAGGGCAGTCCGTTGATAATTGCGGCGAATGTCTTGACCTGCCAACCGGCACAGTTTGTACCGTGGAAGGTCCCCGGCGCAATAGCTGCCAGGCGATTTGTGAGAACATCAAGATACTGTGTTTTCAGGATTGCCCCTGTCCGCAGCAGCCCTGATTACGAGGCAAGCATTACTTGTCAGTAGAGTTATCTCTCGATACGATTGAAGAACAGCTGTACGTGGGCCATGCCCGCGGCCCCTGTTCTTACCTGGCAAAACGAGAAGCCGCCCTGTTATTCCTGGATGGTCTGCCAATCGGCGAGGTCTATCGCATGCTGATGGACCAGGGCTATCGTCGGCATGGCTTGCATTTGTATCGACCGGATTGTTCCGGTTGTCAGGAATGCCAGGTTCTGCGCATACCGGTCAGCACTTTCCAGATGAATCGCAACCAGCGGCGGGTCTGGCAGAAAGGACTGGCTGCCTTTGACGTGCGGATTGTGGAGCCCCGCGCCAGCCGTGAAAAAAATGAGCTCTATTTGCGCTACCTGGATTATCAACACCAGCGCCACAAGGAAGAGGCTGCAGATCTGGCCAGCTATCAGAGTTTTTTTGTCGATAGTTTTCTGGCCGATGGCACGCGCGAATTGCAGCTTTGGCAAGCCGGGAAACTGGCTGGCGTCGGAATATTTGACCGGATTGCAGATGCATTGTCCGCGGTTTATTTCTTTTTCGAGCCGGACGTGGCCCGTCTGAGTCCCGGAAAATTTAATATTCTATATCTGCTGGATTTGGCGCGCCAGGAGGGTCGCAATTACCTCTACCCGGGTTTTTATATTAGCGCTTGCAAGGCGATGAATTATAAAAGCGAGTACCAACCCAATCAACGGCGACGCCCCGGAGAGCAGGAATGGCAAGAATTCCTCAGACCGGCCTAAAGTCGCTTCCCCGAAATCCGATATTCTAATTGTGATTGGTAATATGCCACTTCAAACCGCCCCTCCCCAGGGGCGGTTTTTTTTGGCCCGCAAATCCTGGTAAATAGCGAGGCTACTGCATTGCCAGCCCCAGACTGCTCAGGTTCTCAATCACCCGCTCAAAGGCCGCTTCGCAGTCGTGGGCTTCATCAAAGCGAATAGTCCGACTGGCCTGGGGTGCCAGATACTGGATCTCGATGGTCAAGGGCCCCGTTCTCTTGATCGAGGCGATCAGGTCCATGTTGACAATCTCATCCGCTCCTAAGCGCAGCCACATACAAAACTCCTGGCTGAAACGCAAAGTCGGCCCCCCCTTCGCAGTGCATTGCTACATACCGTGCGCCGGACCCGGATCTCAGGCATGTTGCTTGTGAAAGGCCAGCATGCGTTGCGCCAGCTCTTCGCAACCGGCCAGACTCATGGCATTATAAATGGATGCGCGCAGTCCGCCGACGGAACGATGACCTTTCAGGCCGGACATGCCATTGGCCTCGCTTTCCTGCACAAATACGGGATTCAAGTCCGCGTTGGCATAGTTCCAGGTGATATTCATCAGAGAGCGCGAGTCCTTGCGGGCATGACCCACAAAGAAGTCTGGATATTGATCAATCACGTTATAAATTGCCTGGGCCTTTTTTTGATTATGAGCGGCCACACCTTGCAAGCCGCCCATTTCATCTTCAATCCATTTCAGGATCAGACCAAAAATATATATCTGGAAAGTGGGCGGCGTGTTGTACATACTTTCATTCTCGCCAAAAGTGCTATAGCGCCAAATCGTCGGTGTTTCAGCCGACTCCCTGGCATACAGATCCTTGCGCAGAATAACCACAGTAACACCGGCAGGGCCGGCGTTCTTTTGCATCCCGGCATATACCAGACTCATTTTGCTCCAGTCAATGGGCCGGCTCAGAAAATCGGAGGACATGTCCACACACAGCGGCACCGGGCTCTGCGGGAAATCGCTGAACTGGGTGCCAAAAATCGTGTTGTTGGAGGTCAGGTGCACATAGTCCAGATCAGCCGGGATGGCTGGTATTTGCGGGATGTGATTATGATTGCTTTCAGCAGAGCTAGCCAGCTCATTCACCGCCATGTTTAGTATTTTAGCCTGCCCCATGGCCTTTTTAGACCAGGCCCCCGTATTGATATAGCCAGCCTTGCCGCTTTGCTTCAGGTTCAGAGGGATCAGGGTGAACTGGGTTGAGGCCCCGCCGGTCATATACAAAATGTCAAAGTCGTCCGGGATCGCAGCGATGCGACGCAAACGCTCAATGCTATCCTTGTACACGGCATCAAAGATTTTACCGCGATGGGACATCTCCATCAGAGACATGCCACTGCCCTGGAAGTCCAGCAGCTCCGCCTGCACTTGCTCGAGAACGCTCAAGGGCAGAGTAGCTGGACCAGCTGAAAAGTTGAAGATACGTTTTGCCATAATAGCCAATTTTCTATAGTTCCCAATTTGGTAAAGATTTTGTTCCTTGCCCGGATCGCTTTGAGCGGCAGCTGACCACCAGGTCAATAGAGGAAACGGGTGTCATTTTGCAGGCAACTGGTAAAACAGGCGCTGCTGCCGGTCGCGGCACCGCTCAAGGCAGCACTATATTGCAGGGCTGTGCAGTTGCCACCATCTATTTGGCTTTGCCAATAGTTCTGCTGGCAGCGGAAATAACAGGCGCGGGCCCCTGGCGTCATTTGGTTAAAGACGTGACTCAGGTTGGCCGCGTTACAAATCTCGTCTCCGGTCTGCGGACTGGCGACACTGCTGCTCCAAAGCGTCTCCAGGGCGGCGATATACAGCGAACTGGCGGAGGCTGCGCCGGCGCAATTGAGGGCGACAGTTTGCGAAGCGGTACAGACGGGATACCAGTTATAATCGCCTGTTTGGTACAACACCCAAAGCAGTAGATCGCGCTCTGCTTCCAGATCAGCCGAATCCGCAGCCGTATCGCAAGCGTTCAGGCCCAAAAGCGACAAACTCGAAACCAAAACGAGACCTCGCAAGGCAGTCACCAGGCCGGATTTCACTCGCCAGCCGACAGAGAGCCCCGACGAAAAACCTGATCGGAGCAGCGGAGGCCGGGCGCTCAAAACTTCATCTCCAGACCCACGTTAAAAAACGGGATTAAATAGCTGCTTTTCGATCCAGAGCCCGGCGGGTACTGCAGGGCCAGAAAATCATACTGGATCGACGGGTTGGTTTTTGAGTAGGGCCGGGAGTTATCCCATTGCTGGTTCAGCTCATTTTTGCGGACATACGCGTTCAACACTTCAATATAGAAATTCCCGTAGCCCCATTCATAATGAAAAAAGCGGTCGAGCCGCAGGTCCAGACGATGATAGGGATGCAGGCGCCTGGTGTTCGTCAGCTGCGAGTATTTGGGATCATATATCTTGCGACCCTTGTTTTGCTGCAGGCCGCCATCGTCGCCGATGATGTCCGTGAAAGGCGGCGCTGTTTTATAACTCCAGCGCCCGCCGACCTGCCATTCCCGATTGAATTTGTAGCCGGCGATCAAATTAATAATATGCGTGCGATCAAAGGAAGCATAGCCGTCTTTGGTATTGTCATATTGGGTAATCAATCGCAATTCATCGGCCGTGCGCACAATATTTTTTTCATCATCTGTCAGAATGTGCTGATGTGAATTGCGGATCGTGCGCGACCAGGTATAGGAAATCCAGCCGTAAAAGCCGTTATCCTCTTCTTTTTTGGTATATTTAATATAAACCTCGAAACCCTCCGCCATGCCGGTGCCATCATTGGAATAGCCAAGACGATCATTGTACAGAATCGGAGTCGTGTAGCGTTTATAAGGGTCTGAATTTTCGCGCCAGGGTGTTGTGATATACGGATCGGCGACCACAATATCCGAGTAAAAGTTGCGAAAGAGTTCCAGTCGAAACTGCCATTGATTCCACACCTGTTCGATCCCGCCCGCATATTGCTCGGCCCGTTCCATCTTGAGGTTTGGATTGCCGGAGGTGCTGGAAAACTGATAGGGCTCCGGCACCTTGTGATACAAACCGGCCCCGCTGAACAGCGTCGTCTTTGTGGGGAATTCATAAGACAGTGTGCCGCGCGGATCGACAACGCTTTGCCGGGTCGGACCAAAATAATCGTAGCGAAAGCCCGGCTTGAATTCAAAACCATAACCGGCCAGGGTCAACATGCCAAATCCGCTGACATAGGGCACCGACTCGTAATCATCAACCGGCACGCTCTCAAAGGCCGGATTGTCGGGGTTGTAAAAGTTGGGCGATTCATCATTGGGATCCCGCGCCCGAACGGTGACACCCTCTGTGCTATAAATAAACTGGCGGTATTCCAGCCCGGATTCCAGTCGAATGTGCCTGGGCATAAGGACCCAATCCACTTCTTCCATCAGGGCAGCCCAGCCTTCCTCGCGAGTAAAGCGGCCCTTCAAACTGCCAATTTGCCCGCCTAGTTCCTGTATATTATTATGATATAATACGGTAAGCTCGTTGCGCAACAGGCTGCCGGGTTGCCAGGTATGCCGCAGGGCCTCGGTGTGGAAGGCCAGATTCGTGTCAAACTGGGCGCCATCCAGCACGGGATCAATCTTCTTGGTGGGGTCATAGCTGTTTTGTTCCGGCAC
This sequence comes from Leptospiraceae bacterium, assembly GCA_020441005.1. Classification (GTDB taxonomy): domain Bacteria; phylum Spirochaetota; class Leptospiria; order Leptospirales; family Leptonemataceae; genus JAGRNA01. The sequence goes on along the minus strand of JAGRNA010000110.1, from coordinate 14,545 downwards.
CTCCACGGCGAAGGTGTCCTTGGAACCCAGGAAATATAAAAACAGGGCCTGTTCGCTGGTCAGCTGAAAGCGAGCCTTGAACTGCCCGTCATAGTAGACCGGCAATTCAATGCCATCGGGGACGTAGGCCTTGAGGGTCTGGTCCATATAGGAGCCGCGCACGGCCGCGATCCAGTAACTGCCGCTTGCCGCCGCATTCCGGGCACTCGAATCCGTATCGGGAGCATCTGCATCCTCTGCCGCTTGACCCGATGCCCCGCTACGAAACTGATGGAAGGCCTGGGATTCCCGTTGCGCGCCTTCCTCCGCTCCAAATGCCATTGGGGCCTTGAAAATTACATTGGCGGCCCAAATGGAAAAATTGACATTGCCGCCAAATCGGTCGACTTCATCGATGGTGGTAATATCAATAATGCCGCCGGTCGCGTTGCCGTAATTCGCCGGATAAGCGCCATTGTACATATCAATTGTCTGGATCAAGTCATTGGCCAGAACCGAGTTCAATGGGAAGAAATGGAAGGCGTAGCCGATGGGCAGGCGATCCACCAGGTAGGTATTGGAGTCGGGATTGGCGCCGCGGATTACGATTTCACCGTTGCCAAAGGGCGGGGCGTTGATACCTGGCAGGGTCTCCACACCCCGCAGGGCTTCGCCAAATTGACCCGGAATGCGCTTGATTTCATCCAGGCGTACCTGGTAGCGCGAAACCTTCTGCTTGCGCCGCAAGCCTTGCACTTCAATGCTTTGATTTCCTTGCACAGTTTGCGTGTCATCTTGTGGAACCGGCTTTTGATCGCGCGGCGGCGGCCCGGTATAGACTGTCAGTTGCTGGCCCTCGGCGTAAAATTGCAAGCGCGGCTGGACCAGCTTGCCGGCCGGAGTGATGACCCGCACTGTATAGAAACCGGCCTTGGGGACATTGATGCTGACGCGTCCATCCGCGTTGGTGCGAAATTTCTGACGGATTTCAGCCACAATCACCTGCGCCCCGGCCACGGGCTGCCGGGTAGCCGGATCCACCACTTGCAGTTGCACCTCGAGGGCAGCGAGCAAGCTGGGCCAAAGACCCAGGGTCACGACCAGCAAGAACACGCCTCGAGCAGCAATATGTCTGAATACAGGTTTCATAGAAAAAGGCTAAAAGGGAAAATTATTCTACTCCATCAGGGATCAAACAAAGGCAGATCGCAACCATCACAGGTATCAGTATACATTTCCACGCAACCGATCGGATAGTCGTGGAAGGGGCAATCACCCTCCAAAATCAACAGGGAACACAGGCGCAAACCATACTCGGTTGGTTCCTGTAAAATAATCAGGGGATAGGCCGGCTCCTGACCGCAGCGTTTGGCGCGTTCACCAATTGCGACCGCGATTTCGCTATAGGCCTCGTCCAGGCTAACCCGGGTGTCTTGCGGAACGCATTGCCACACCAGAGCGATGAGCAAAGCGCACAGCAACAACGGTCGCGTGCCTCTACGATGAAAGCTTGTCATCAGCCGGGTTTGCATGCTATTTTCCGGTTTTACCTCCGCTTTGTTTTTGATCATGAAATCGAATCACATCCCCCTTGAATTTCATCACTACGGCATGACCCAGCACAGAATAGTAGTGCCGCTCATGCCAGGTGCGGATATGCACCAGGCTATCTCCCTCCAATTCCTGAACAATCAAGCCCATAGCGTAATCCGGGTTCAGGGGATTGGTCACTGGCCACATGTGAAAAAGATAAAACATGGAGGTTTCTCCGGTGCGTTCGCACCCGCCCTTGTACTCGGCTGCTGGAACCTGCCGAACGGGCGGTGGCGCATTTTGACGATCGGCCGCTGCCAGTTCCTTTTGCTCACGCGCCAGGGTTTTGTCATAGCATAGTACGTCATAATCTGCCTGCCAGAGAATGGTGGCCGCATTGCGAAAGCCCAGCTCCTGCACCAGGCCGCCTTTATCCACGATGCCCCCCGGCGTGCAAGCCGCCAGGCTCAGGGCGGCCAGCCAAAGGCAGAATACATAGCGCTTGGAGCGACTCATAAGGTTTTTATATGGTGGACTAACGCCGATTGCGATTATTCGGCGCCGCCTCAAAGCGAATCACATCCGCCTTCAAATGAAAGCGATGGCGTGTTAAAAAAAGAAAAACCGATTGATCGTTCCAATAGCGTAAATTGATCAGGGCCTCCCCCTCATGTTGTGCCAGCACCTCTTTTTCAGCCTGATCCACGGGGGGCTCATTGAGAGCCAGACCAATAATGCCAATATTGAAAGACCACCAGCTGACTGTGGTTTCGGCGGGGCCCAGCACCTTGAACGTTCGACCGTTGACCGGCACATTACTGGTGGCTATACCACCCGTCGTAGATACGCAGGCCCCGCAAACCAGCAGTAGCAGCAATAAGGAATTTACTAGCGTAAATTTGATCTTCAGCATTGATTCCGGCCCTCCGAATCTACTCGCCTGCACCATGGGATCATCCATTCTGATTGCAACCCTTTTTTAGGTGAACGACCTTCAGTTATACCAGTTACCCGTTCCGTAAAACCGATCCGGCACACCCGACAGGCACAAGCCCCCGGTCAGCGGGCGGATTTGCGAGCCTTCTTTTTTTTGCGCGCACCCGCTTTTTTGGTGCTGGTTGTTTTACCTTTTTTTGCAACCGGTGTCTGGCCACGGGCGGGACTGGCGGCCTTTTGTCTGACCGGGACTGTTCGCAAGCTGACTGGAACCTGGGGTTGATCCAGCGCACCGCGATGTTGCTCCAGACGCTGCATATCTACGGCTGTGTTCGCGATTGGATATTCAGCAGCGATAATTTCTACAATGGTCGCTATGTTTTCTTTTTCCATCAGCAGATTATAGTGCCCCACCTGATCCACGATCAAATCACGTCCCTGACCATAGCGGGCGAGATTGAAAGGTACGATTAGTTCATCCTGCCAGGCTGTAAATGGAGTAAACTTGGGATACAGCATCGAGTTTGTCCGATGAAAAAGGATGAATTCACTGCCAACCGCCATATCGCGCAGGGCCGGCACAAAACGCAGGGGCAAGAGCAGACGACTGCCGTTATAGGGGGTGCCGACCGTGATCAGGTGCCCAATGCGCTGCCTGGGCGCATCGGACAATTTGAGGGCCACCATCCCGCCAATCCCATGGCCGATTAAAATGACCTTTTGCAATTGCTCGCTTTCCAAAAAGCGGCCCAGCCGGCGGGCATGATCCGCCAGTCCCCGGAAGGGAGAACCGCTAGCCAGAATCCAGACCGGAAACCCGAGCCGGTTCAACTGCCCGGCAATCCGCCAATAAGCCAGCGGACTGGCCATTAAGTCGCAGAGTAACAGCACCGTATGTTCCCGATCGCCCGCCAGGAAACGTTGCTTGTAGAATAAAGTCAAGGGACTGAGAAGAAGCTGAACCAGAGCCCAGCCGCTTTCTTGCAGCCAACCAAAAATAAGTCTCTTCTGCGAAATAGTTGACATGCTGCCTTGCCGATATAGGAACTGAGTAGCGCCCTGAAGCAAGCGGACTGCGATCCTATGCGTTTTTCAGATACACATTTTCAGAATCCGGCTGTAAAGCAATCGATTCTATACCTGAACGGTCAGCTCGATTCTTTACGGGTGGCAAGCTTGCAAAAACAGCTCCGGGCCCTGGCCATCTCATCCGGCACCGTTATCCCGATCAACATGCAAGCCGTAGATCCGGTGCTGACCGAAGGTATTGTGGCCATTCGGGCCCTGGCCGAGCTCGACTGGTCCGGGCCAGCACTCGCACTGGAGTTCTATGATTTCAACGATCAAGCGGCCCGGGCCTTTCAAATCAACGGCCTGCTTTTGCAAAACAAGACCTTCCGCCTGCACCTGGTGGCCCGCCCAGACCCGGAGCCCTTATACAGCAGCTATCTGATGGATTGCCCGGCTTGTCATTCCCGTTTGAGGATCCAGTCGCGGGGTTATCACGCTTGCCCGCGTTGCGGTCATCATTTCCCGACCTCTGCCAGCAAACCCGGGTCCGATCTGTGCGCATACAATTAAGGGATGCCAGACTTGCCCCGACGCTGGCTACATTTCCTTTTTTTTAGCGTGCTACTGATTTTATTTGGCGCCGCCATATACGGCCGCACTCTGCGCTATGCCAGCAACTGGAGCAGTCTGATCGGGTTTGGCTGCCTGGCGCAGGGGCCCTGTCTGGCCACAGCGAATCGAGCCGGGCTACCGCACTCGGCAATAGTTTTCCAAACCGGCGGTTACGATGGTCAATTTTTCTATTATATGGCCAACCAACTGGCTAACCGGCACGCGGCCCGGCTGGATGATCCGGTGTTACGGTGGAGTCGGCCCGGGTGGCCAGTGCTACTGGCCCCTTTTGCCAGGTGGGGTGGGCCGCAGGGATTGCTTGTAGCCATGATTAGTCTGCCGATATTGCTACACTTTGGCTTACTTTGGTTTCTCCTGGCCACAATCCCCAAACACGCCGGACTGCCAAATGCTGACTTTTATCTGTTACTGGCCTTGTATGCCCTGCATCCGGTTTTTTGGTTAGGTTCGCAGCTAGCGACAGCCGACGGTATCGCAACGGATTTGATGCTAGTGGCCATCATTGTTGTCTGGCAATCGTCAGCGCGCAGATCCCAGCGCCTCGGTCCGTCTGGACCGGCCCTGGGCTATTTGACCGGCTTGCTGCTGGCCAGCCTGGCTGTTCTCACCAAGGAAAGCGCGGCATTGTATCTGGCGCTTTTCTTTACTCTGCCGGGCTTAATGCTGCGACAACGCTTGATTCTGGCCGGATTACCGGCGATGGTTTTGATTAGCTGGTGGGCCTGGATCGGATTTACGCCCCTTGGACAAGCGGCCTTGCATGCCACCGGCCCGGGCGAGTCCCTGTGGGCCTGGTTGGCCGGTTCCAGTGGTCTATTCACTGGCACAGCGCTCAGTCTGCTTTGGGTGGCCGTGTTTGGACTCCTGCTTTGCACTCTGTCAATCCAGTCCTGGCAAGCGCAGCAAGGATTTCCGGGTTTGTGGATCGGGATTTTGATTCTCCTGGGTGGCAGCCTGTTTTTATTGCTAATGGCCGGCCCTGAATACTATCAAAACTATGCCAATCTCGCGCGCATAGCCAGCCCGCTGGCCGGTATCCTTTTTTTACTGGCTTTCCTGACAAACCGGCGAGGACCCTTATTCCAGACCCGAACGGCGCGCATCGCCTTCATGCTAGCGGTGTTCGTCCAGCTGGCCTGGAACTGGTGGGCCTGGCGTGATATTTTTAGGGGCGGGCCATTGCCCTATGTCATTTGGTAGTCCGATTATGCGGTCTCTTCCGCATCCTTGAAGCCCGTTCCCAGTCGGTGGGCACGCTTGGCTTTACTGCGCAGGGCGCGCTTATGACGCTTGGTGGCCACATTGATCCGAACTTTACGTGGTTTTCTCAGCTTTTTCATAACATCCAGGGCCAAAAAAATGATCAGGGCCGAATCTGGCATGTTAATGTGAAAGCGAAGCCTGTCAAACAAAAAATGACCCAAATGGAGCATCACAGGGATCAAAGTTTGCCGGATCAAGCTGGATTGCCCCGCTGTAAACCAAATTCGGCTTGCCGCCGACACAATTGAACCCAGCCTGGCGCAAGGCATGTCGCATTTACAAAACCAGTCCTGGCTTGCCATCAGCCGCTCGGCCTTGCGCCACAATGCCAACCTGTTGCGCCAAATCACCGGCCCGGCCGCCTTTGGCGCCGTAATCAAGTCCAATGCCTACGGCCACGGGTTTCTGGAAACCGCGCGTACACTTGAACCTTGCGTCGACTGGTTTTGCGTGAATACCCTGTCGGAAGCGCTGGATCTTTACCAGATCAATCAGCACACACCCTGCCTGGTGATGGGCCTGAATGGTCAGGACCTGCAATTGCTGGCGGACCAGGATCCAAAAATATTAAAATCATTTTTAAGACCAATTCATGTGGCCGTTTCGGATCCGGCACTGGCTTGCGACTGGCTGAATCGCTATCCGGAACTGCAATTGCATCTGAAAATCGATAGCGGCCTGTCCCGTCTAGGTTGCAATCCGGATACCCTGCTGCAACAACCGGAACAGCTGCAGGATCTGGCCAGCCGAATAAATCCGCAAAGCGGGCGCCCAAACTGGACCGGGCTGATGACTCATTTTGCCAACGTAGAGGATGTGAGCGAGCAGGGCTATGCCCAGGCGCAACTAGCCCGCTTTACGGCACTGCGCCAGGAGCTGAAACGATTCCAGCCCGCATTGCTTTGTCACACGGCGGCTAGTGCGGCTAGCTTGCTTTTGCCGGCCGCCAGACTGGATCTGGTGCGTTGTGGTATCGCTCTCTATGGATTGTGGCCCTCGAACGAAACGCGCCTGTCCTGCTTGAGTCAGTTTGGTCAGATACCGGAGCTCAGACCCGCCCTGCGCTGGTTTGCCCGCATCGCGCATACCCATCGCGTCCCAGCGGGCAGTAGTATCGGCTATGGTTGCACCCGCCGGGTGGAACAGGATACAACCATTGCCGTTGTGCCAGTCGGCTACTATGAAGGCTACGATCGACTGCTATCCAATCAGGCCTATGTGTTAATCAACGACCAACGCGCGCCGGTGCTGGGTCGGGTCAGTATGAATATGATCACAATCGATGTCAGCCTGATACCGGCTGCCAGCCCGGGCACACCGGTCCTGCTACTCGGCAACGGGGAGCACGACCAGGTCAGCGCGGAGCAGCTGGCGGCCTGGAGCGGCACAATCAATTACGAAGTGGTAACCCGCATTTTGCCGGCAATCGAACGCCGATTGGTAGATTAGATCAGGCCGGAATGCCAACCCGCCAGAACGGGTCCTGGAGCACGGAAGGGTGATCGACCGACACAGGCCGGTCAGACAGCAAACCGTTCAAGGAATTTATTCAAAGAAATTTACGGCCGGACGCAGGTTCCGATCTGTCCAGGCAAATTCGAGCCGGTCATCAACGGGGCTGTCCTTGTCTATCAGTAAAAAATCCCCCGGGTTGCTGATAATGCGCAGGTCGGCCTGCTTGTGGCCCTCTGCGTTCAGGCGTTGCAATTGCCGACCGACGGGCACCCGCAGGCCAGCCTGGTAACCCCAGACAATCGCGCCGCACCGCTCCATTTTGCTTTGCACGGCATTATCGAGGGGCGCAAGGGCCACGCCGGATTTTGTCGTTATCTGACGCTGTTGCTGGATCAAAAAATGGCGCGGGATCAGCCAACCGCCAAAAACCTGACTGCCTGCTTGCCGGCCCGGGATGGAATGAATGCGGTGGGGACCAAACCAGTCGCTGTAGCGCGTTCGTTCCGTCTGGATCGATTGAAGTTCCAACCCCATCGCCGTTTGCCGCAGACGATACTGCAGCACAAGCTGATCACATTGCCAGCGTTCCAGGGGTTGTAGCTTGTCTTCCCAGTAGCGTTTCCCAAACAGGTAGCAACGTTCACCAGCCAACTCCACAATTCCAGGTTGTTCCGGCCGCATCCAGGCGTTACCCTGCCAGGAGCGCACCCGCACCGAACCGTCCCGTTGCTGCCCCAGGATCCGCAGTTGAAAATCTGTGCGCAAGAGCGGTCCGGTACCTCGCCGGCGGATCGGCTTTAGAGTGAGCTCACCCAAATTCAAATGAAAAAAAAGATTTTGGGGCGGCTTGAAAAAAAGACTGCCGCTCATCGGCCATGGCTGGCGGTCGGCCGGCTCTGGCAGGGGAGGACCGGCGGCCGAGCAGGCGGCGACCTGGAGCATTGTCAGCAGAATGAAACTGCCGGATGCGAAACATGTTTGCAGCGCGGAGGTCACGATTAGAGCCACAGGACCGTTACAGCTCTGATTGACAAACCAAAACCGGATGTAATGCTGGGCCCTGTAAGGATCGAATCCACATGAACTTAAGCCAAATCCAGTCCCATTCTTATTTTACCCGATACAAAGGGGTACCAGTGCCAGCCTTGATGCTGGCTTTATTCAGCCTGGCTGTGTTGGCAGATTGCAGCCTTTTTCAAAAGAAGAAGGAAGGTCGCTTCAGCTACGAGCTGGATTGTGACAACAATCAGGCCATCTTGACAATCATTGAAAATGAAGCCGGCTTGCCCAAAGAAAAGGGGCCGGTGCAATTAGAAGCTGATATGACCTGTGACCAGGCTGAGGACCTTGATGAAAAAGGGCTCAAAAAACTGAAACGACACGGTACCTGGGACTTGTATTGGAGTGACAGCAAGTCGGTGATGAGCCGCGGTGAGTTTGTCAACGGCGCGCGCGAGGGCCAGTTTACCTATTTCTTCAAGGACTCCGACAAAACCATGCGTACGGTGCAGTACCGCAAAGGTAAAAAAGAAGGACCCGAGATTTCGTATTTTGAGGACGGCAGCACGAAGGAAGAAGGGCAGAATGCCGAGGGCTTCAAGTCCGACACCTGGAAACAATATAACGCGCCGAACGCCAACTGTATTACAACCGGGGCTTACCATCGGGACCTAAAAGAGGGTCTCTGGGAGGAATGCAGCCTGGATGGCGAAAGCAAGACCTGGTATGTGGCTCGCAAAATAACCTATCAAAAAGGTCTTAAACATGGCCAGGCCCAGAGCTTCAATAAAGATGGTCGCAAGACTGCTGAGGGCACCTGGAAGGGGGACTTCAGCGATGAGTGTAAAAAAGATCCCAAGGCCGTTTTTCGCAATATATTTCCCAACTGCAGGCCACCGGAAGGCGTTTGGCCGGCAGCCTGTTCCAGACGCAACGGCCCGTGGCGCTTTTATAACGATAAAACGATCAACAACCAGGACCAACTGAATCAGGATGATCCTGATAAAAAGAAGCAGCCGGCAGAGGAAAGCCCCGCAACTACCACCGTCACAACGATTGATCCCGATACCGGTGAGCAAGTCACAGAGACGGTCAACGCGGATCCCAAGGAGGATGAGTTCGGTCGTTTTGAAGAGGGCAACTACCGCGAGAACAAGCGCGATGGTGTCTGGAAAGAATATTATGCCTCCGGAGAGCTGCGCGCCACCGGCACGCGGGTAGCCGACAAATGCGGTTTTCGTGACGGCCCATGGGATATCTTTTTAAAAGATAAAACCCGGATTGGGACCTTTACCTATAATAACGAGCACATCTTCAAGTACGCCGTCCTCTATAAGGACGGCCAGAAAGTCAGCGAGGGCGAACTCAGCATGGGTCTGATCAAATACGACCCTGAAAAAGATGCCCTGGTTCTGCCGCCCACGATGAAGGAGGGCGGAGTATGGAAATTCTACGAAAATGGTCGCCTCACCAAAGAAGGCGGTATGATGATGGGCAAAATGCATGGCCAGTGGAAATTCATGCAAAACGGCCGCCTTGAGTCCGAAGGGGAAATGGTGATGGGCCGTAATCATGGCAAATGGAAATACTATACCAACGGGCAGCTTGTCAGGGAAGGTGAGTACATGCAGGGCAAGAAACACGGCCAATGGCGCGAGCTGAAAGGCGGCCGCTGGGTGGAAACCTGTTACATGATTGGCAAAGAACGGCCTTGCCGTTAAATGCCCATATCGTGACCACAATCACCGGTAAACCCAAACGGGCCCTGATTTTTTCCGGCGGGGGTGCACGAGGCGCCTACCAGGTCGGAGTCTGGAAATATCTGCTCGAGATGGGCTGGAAACCGGATCTGATCTGCGGCACCTCGGTCGGGGCCATCAATGCCTGCGCTCTGGGCTGCGGACTGGATCTGGAAGAAATGATTCAGCTATGGAAGTCCATTGAGCGCCGCTCCGTGTACCGCGTCGCCTTATGGCGCCAGTTTTTAAACATGATCACCAGGCGCGGCTTTACTCCGTTGATGGATACCGAGCCGCTCAAGAACTTGATCCTGGAACGGCTGGACCTGAACGAATTGCGCCACAATCCAACCGAGATCGTGATCACAGCGGTCAACGTACTCACCTCGGAACTGAAATTTTTTAACAACAAGGTGATTGATATCGAGCATGTGATGGCATCCAGCGCCATCCCGATCCTGTTTCCCTGGGTCTATGTGGACGGTTCGCCGTACTGGGACGGCGGGGTGATGATGAACAATCCGATTCTGCCGGCTCTGGAAAGGGGCATTAAGGAAGTTATTGTGGTGCTGTTGTCTCCGGTGGGCGGTTCACGGCTGCCCTTGCCCCGCAACCGGCGCGATGCCATTGAGCGCGTTTTTGAACAGCAGCTGATGGGATCTTACGAGGCCTTCCTGGCTCATCTGCACTATGACCGCAAACGGCGGCGCAAGATGAATGCCTGGCAACGCATGACCTACCGGTCCTGGCAACCCTCGGATCTGGTGCTCGAGACGGTCGCCCCGCAGCGCATGCTGGGTTTTCATTCGATATTAAACTTTTCCTCCCGTCAGGCAGACGATCTGCTGCGCCTGGGATACACTGATGCCAAAAACCAGCTGTCTGATTTCTTTGGCCTGCGTGATACCCCATATTGAGATCCTGGAGCAACCGGCAGACCAGTGCCACAGGATTGCAGGGTCAGCGCACCCATGCCGCCGGTTCTGTCCGGGATGGCGCTGGCTCCATGCGACATAAGATTGATTATCGGCGCTCCGGATTCCAGGCCCATAGTACAAACAAATCGTGCCAAAGCAATAGAGCTCGTATAGATTTGGGGACTGATCGAGCCAACCTTGCTGGTCAACCGTGTCCGGCCATCGGCGCTTGAGAAAAAAATGCCGGCTGCCCCGGCTTGCTCGATCGCCCGACGCGGTCGATATTCAGATCATGATCCAGTTCTATTGGTATCCCAAATGCAGCACCTGTTTGAGGGCCAAAAAGGCGCTCGATCAGGCCGGGATCGAATACCTGGCCATTGACATTACCCAAAAACCGCCTTCTGAGAGCAGTATGCAACGCTGGGTTAGCGGCGGGTCTGTTACGGTCAAGCAGCTGATCAATACCAGCGGACAAGAATATCGCAAACCGGCAATCAAGGCCGCTATTCAGTCTGCTTTGACCAGGGATCCCGATTCGGCGTCCGTCCTGCAAATGCTGGCCAGCAATGGTCGGCTGATCAAACGACCCATCCTGACGGACGGCCAAAAAGCGACCGTTGGTTTTCGTGATCCGGCCGCGATTTTGACTGTTTGGTCCTGAGGTCCCCTGGAATGATCACAGCAAAACCCGAGTCGCAGCGGACAGTAATCCGAGCAGAGCATTTGGCAATCGGCTATCCTGGAGTTGTCATTCAAAGCGGGCTGGACTTCAGCGTTCAGGCTGGCGAAATCTTTGTCATTCTGGGCGGATCCGGTTGTGGCAAATCCACTCTGCTAAAGACGATGATTGATTTGAATGCGCCCCTCAGCGGTCAAATCACCATTCAAGACCGTGATCTGCACCAATCCGGCGGGCGAGCTCGACAAGAAATACTGAATGAAATGGGAGTGATGTACCAATCCGGCGCTTTGTTCGGATCCATGAATCTGCTCGAAAACGTCAGCTTGCCATTAGCCGAATTTACTGATTTGCCGGCAGCAGCCAGGGAAATCATTGCACTACAGAAACTGCAGATGACTGGCCTGGTAGAATTTAGCCGCCATTATCCGGATGAAATCAGCGGCGGCATGCAAAAGCGGGCTGCCATAGCGCGGGCCATGGCCCTGGAGCCGCAAATACTGTTCCTGGACGAGCCCTCGGCTGGCCTGGATCCCGTCACAGCCAGCGAGCTGGATCAGCTGATTGTTGACCTGAGCCGCAATCTGGGACTGACCTTTGTGATTGTCACCCATGAGTTGCACAGTATCATGCATATCGCGGATCGAGCGATTATGCTGGGCAAAAAAGGCGGCGGTATTCTGGCTAGCGGTCACCCCTTGCAGATGGCCCAAAACCGGCACTTGGCGGAAGTCGCTAACTTTTTCAAGCCATGGCTGGATTTAAACATGAATCGAACCTGAAAAGCGGGTCATAAAGTTCCGATACGGTACAGGGATCAAATATGCAGAATAGAACATATTTCAAATTAGGCCTGTTTGTGATCGCGGGGTTTAGCCTGCTTATGCTCGGCTTGATTTTTCTGGGCCTGGGCAATATCTTCAAGAAGAAGCAGCAACTGGAAACGTATTTGGAGGAGTCTGTGCAAGGCCTGACTCTGGGCTCCCCTGTAAAATACAAAGGAGTCCTGATCGGGTCTGTAAAGGAAATCAGTTTTGTGCGCAACACTTACGAGCTGCGCACCGACCAGGCACGCAAACAGTTCAGTCAGTACCTGTTGATTCGCATGGAGCTGCCGGACGGCTTCGGGATGGCCAATGCCGACAATTTTCAGGGTTCCATGCGCCAATTGGCCAACGAGGGATTACGGGTCAAACTGGCCGCGCAAGGTTTGACTGGACAGGCCTACCTCGAAGTGGATTTCATGGACCCGCAGAAATTCCCGCCCCTGGCTGTACCGTGGCAACCAGCCAATCCCTATCTGCCTGCCGCACCCAGCACCATTGCCCAAATCAGTTCCGCGGTGGGCGATCTGGTCAATCAACTGGATCAAACCGATATCGCCCGCATGATGCAAAATCTTGATCGACTGCTGGTCGTCTCGGCCGATGCAGTCGAAGGAGCCCGAGTGCCCCAAATTCAGGCCGAATTCCTGGTAATGCTCAAGGAAATCCGGCAAACGAACCAATACTTGCAAACGATAGTCAAGGATCCGGCCCTGCAGGCGACGCCGGCCAAATTAAACACCTCCCTGGATCATTTGAATCGCACGGCGCAACGGCTGGATCGAATTGTAGCCGGCAACCAGGAAGGCCTTGATGAATCAATTCAGAACTTCAGAGCCGCGTCCAGGGAGCTGCGCGCCATGACCGAAAACGCCCGGCGCTATCCGTCCTACGTTTTTTTTGGGGAGGCGCCGCGCTCGGCGGCCACCGGGAAGTAAATGCTATGCTGAACCTGGTTCAATCCCTGGCCCGTTTTCCGGGACTTGCTTTTTCACCTGGCAGCTTGCGCATCTGGCTGCGACCGTCAATAATCAGCATCCTGTGCATGGGACTCGCCGGCTACTCGTGTCTGGGACTAGAACGCAGCGCTCCAGCCAAGCGCATCTTTGCCCTGCAGATCGCCCCCTCCCCGCACGACCGGCCCGCTGCAAAACCGATTGCGGCCAATTTACTCGTACGCAATTTTTATATCAATCCGGTCTGCGCCTCTTCCAATTTGTTGTATCGCCTGAGCGCCAATGAGTATAGCTCCGATTACTATAATGAATTGATTGTGCCGCCGGCCCTGGCCCTGAATAACGAAATAACCCGGTGGCTGGCCAGCGCAGGGCTGTTTCAGCAGGTGATCATCCCGGGCAGCCAGAGTGAGCCGGATTTTATTCTAGAAGCCAGTATAACCGAATTTTACGGCGATTATCGCGCCGATCAATCCAGGGCAGTCGTGTCCATCCGCTTTGTGCTCCTGGAGGCTGATACTCTCAAAACCCGTTTCTCGAAAGAGTACCGCCAGACGGCGGATCTACCGGAACGCAGCCCCGACGCCCTGTTGCAAGCCTGGGGTGCCGCTTTGCAGCAAATGATGATCGCATTGTCCGGGGACCTGGCTCAATCCGGGCTCGCATCCAGTCCCTCGTCCTGAACACCGGATGCCCTTGCCTCCGGCGACTCCCGGTATTCACGCACCTGGATACTGGAAACACTCGATCCGTCACCAGTGTTTACGTCGGAGACCACGACCACCTTGTCGCCATTCAGCAGGCGATTGCGTTTCGTTAGCCGCTCAAAGGCGTTTCGAATCGTCTTTTCCGGGTCCCGGGAGAATTCCAGCATGAAAGGTACAACGGAGCGAATCAGCCAAAGCTTGCGCCGCACACTGGACATATTTGTGAAGGCATAAATGATCGCCGTCTGCGGTCGAAAACTAGCCACCTGCCGCGCCAACAGGCCGCGGCGGGTAATAACGATAATTGCTGGAGAATTTAGAGAATCTGCCAGGCGACAGGCGCTGCGGGCCAGGTTTTCACGACTGTACTCAATCGGCCGGCCTTCAAAAAAAGACAGGCCGGGCTCCAGCTCGATGCGCTTTGCAATTTTGTCCATGTATTCCACGCAACGTACGGGATATTTGCCGGTGGCGGTTTCTCCGCTCAGCATGATCGCATCGCTTTGCTCATACACCGCATTGGAAACATCCGTAACCTCGGCCCGGGTCGGAATGGGATTGTGAATCATGGATTCCAGCAGGTGGGTAGCTACGATCACCGGCTTGCCAGCCTGGGCGCATTTACGCACCAGGTTGCGCTGAATAACGGGCAATTCAATGATCGGAACCTCCACACCCAAATCACCGCGCGCAACCATAATTCCGTCGGAGACTTCCAGAATACTGTCGAAGTTGTCAAGGCCCTCCTGATTTTCGATCTTGGCAATCAATTGCGCGTGACCGTTGCCCGCAGCGATCATTTCCTGAGCGCGCAGCACATCGTCGGCCGAACGCGTGAAGGAAAGCGCGATGAAGTCCAGTTCCTGTTCAATGGCAAACAAGATATCCTGATGATCCTTTTCGGTCAAAGG
>JAGRNA010000109.1 GCA_020441005.1 Leptospiraceae bacterium | reverse complement strand
AGTGCGTTCTAACCGGACTGAAAAAAAAGTCCGCTTGCTGGCAGCCCGCCGGCAGCTCGAAAGCCGTTACCCTATGATCAAGCTGGCCCTGCGTAACGCCGAGATGCTGCTGCAGGAGAGGCTGCATGCCAGTCAGATTCGCGACCGGGAAGCCGCACTGGATGATTTGCAGGCAATCCTGAATCTGGCCGAGCCGCCCGGTGTGATTGAGTGTTACGATATTTCACATCTACAGGGTACCGAAACGGTAGCTGCGGGAGTTGTCTTTTTGGACGGCGCCCCCAGAACAGCAGCCTACCGGCGCTATCAAATTCGCAGCGTGCAGGGCATCAATGACCCGGCCAGCATCCGGGAGGTGATCGCCCGCCGGCTGCAAAGACTGATCAATGAAAACCAGGCCTTGCCGGATTTGATCGTCATTGACGGCGGTATCACTCAGTTAAACGCGGCTTGTGAAGCGGCCACCGCGCTAGAGCTGGGCAGCCAGCCGATTGTATCGCTGGCCAAACGACTGGAAGAAATTTATGTGCCTGGACATCCGCATCCATTGCAGCTCGATGCCAACCGGCCGGGAATGCGGCTGCTGCGCCAGTTGCGTGATGAAGCGCACCGTTTTGCGGTCACGTACCAGCGGCAGCGGCGGACGCGCACGGCTTTACAGTCTGTACTGGATGATATTCCATCCATCGGTGCGGAGCGGCGCAAGGCAATTCTGCTGCATGTAAAGGGCCGGCCGCCAGAAGTTCTGGATCAGGCGGCTTTAGAAGCGATTCCAGGAATCGGACCCCGGCTGGCGCAACAGATCCACACCCACCTGCAGGCCCGCCAGGACAACAGTGCGTAACACAAACCGGGCGATCTAAATTAGTCCAGTGAGACCGAAAATTCCGGTCCTTTTTCCAGTACTTTTTTAACTGTGCATTGGTTCGCAGCAGCAAGCACCGCCTTTTTATATTTCTCGGGGAACTCGGTCGGCAGCAAGATATGTAGCTCAATGCGTCGCTTATATGCATCTGCGGCATCTTTACTGTCATCCTGATAGATCTGCATGCCGGTGGTATCTATATCGCGCGCCTTGCAAAAGGATTTGATGTAGTAGGCCGCGCACAAGGCGGTGGAGGCCATGAAGTAGTCGAATGGTTCCGGATGGGCCCCGCTGCCGCCGCTGGCTGTGCTTTGATCGCTGTGCACTGTGTAGCCGTTAAAGCGGGCATCAATCGCGTAGTCGTCTTTTATATCTATATCAATGCGCATGTTGCAGAATCCTTTACAGATAAAATAATCCTTTGTGCGTTTTTAGCAAGTCATTTATTGGTAGCGCTTGGAGCTGGGAGGGCACCGCTGCGTTCAACATGGACGTCCCGGGGCGCATCAGGCCCGGACCAGGATCGATGCCGTTCGGCCGGGCAGGTGACGGGTTTCTGCCAGGGCAGCTGTCAGGCTCAAATACCGGTTTGCCTGGCAATTCGCAGCTGGCGCAATCGCCGTCCCGGCGCTGGCTCCCGAAGTCTTGCAGAGTACTTTTAAAAAGCTATTGCCGCTCTGGCAGCGCAACTGGTATCATGCGAATCGTGCCTGCCCGGAAGCTGCAGTTAACCAATCAACCGGTACTCATGGAAGGGGCGGTTGTCGAGCGCATTCGGCGGGCTGCCGGTCCACAGTTGCATACCGCGCTGATGAATGCACCCTTGATCTACGACCCGGCCGGCCGGGCGGCTCTGGAACGCATTTATCAGGAGTATATTGACATCGCTCTCGCGGCTGGTCTGAATCTCTGGTTGTGCACCCCTACCTGGCGCGCAAACCGGGAGCGGCTGCAAGGCAGCGCGTTTCCGGATTCGATCAACCAGGATGCCGCCCGGTTTATGTGTTCCCTGCGGGACAAGCAGGGCCAGGCCGCAGAGCAGATCAGCATTGGCGGCTTGATTGGCTGCCGTCATGATTGCTATCAGCCGTCAGAGGGCCTGGATTCAACGTCGGCTTTTGACTTTCATAGCTGGCAGATTGCAAACCTGGCCGAGGGCGGAGTTGATTTTCTGATCGCCCAGACTTTGCCCGCCCTTCCAGAGGCCCTTGGGATTGCTCGTTCTATGGCCCGCACGCAGCTGCCTTATATCATTTCTTTTGTGATCAACCGTCAGGGACTCTTGCTGGATGGCAGCCGCCTGAGTGCGGCGGTGCGCCAGATCGATGAGCAGGTGGACCGTCCACCGCTGGGATATGCGGTAAACTGTGCCTGGCCGGGGTTCCTGTCCGCCGAGGATATGGATCCGGAGCT
This sequence comes from Leptospiraceae bacterium, assembly GCA_020441005.1. Classification (GTDB taxonomy): domain Bacteria; phylum Spirochaetota; class Leptospiria; order Leptospirales; family Leptonemataceae; genus JAGRNA01. The sequence goes on along the minus strand of JAGRNA010000109.1, from coordinate 7,334 downwards.
ACGGCAGCGCCTGATCGGCTTTATGGCCAATGCATCGGACCTGGACCACTGTGAGCTCGACGGCTGCAGTGAACTGCAAACGCAGGATGCTGCTGTCTGGGCAGATTTAATGCTTCAGTTGTATCGCCAGCAGGGGCTCCGGGTGCTGGGCGGCTGCTGCGGCACGGATGGCAGTCACCTGTCTCGACTAGCCGCCTTGTTGTCTCCGGGTGCGGTGGCCGAGGCCTGAATCGGTCGCACTCCGGCCGGCCGTTCTTCCGGTATATGTAAAAACAGCAGCCGACGGCCAAACACTCTCTAACCTGGTTGCCGGTCAGCCGTCGCTTGCAATCATTGACCCATGAGCACGGAGTTATCAGAACTGATCCAAAAAAGGATTTCGACTCGCGGTTTTTTAGACCAACCGGTTGGAGCGGCCGAGCTGCGCCGGATTGTAGAGCTCAGCAGCCGGGCACCTTCCTGGAAAAATGCCCAGAGCTATAAAATAATATTTATTAGCGGTCAACCCCGCATCAGCTTGCTAGCCGAGTTACAGGCTGCCCTGCAGGCCGGCCGGCCGGTGCGCCCAACCTACGCCTATGAAAGCGGTCACCCAAGTCTGATCAAGAAGCGCATGTTCCAGTTGGGTATGGACCTCTACGGGCATCTGGGTATTGACCGCAAGGACAAAGCGGCCCGGGATGCTCATTTTTGGCGCAATTACGAAGCCTTTGGGGCGCCGGTAATTGCATTTTTTTATATTCCGGCCGGACTGGCAGAATGGAGCCTGATTGATCTGGGCATATTGATGGGCCAGATGAGTCTGGTTATCGAGAGTATGGGTATGGCCAGCTGCTTTCAGGCTTCCTTGTCGGTATTTCCCGATATTGTCGATCGTTATACGCAAATGGGACCAGACTGGAAGATGATTGTGGGCATGGCGCTGGGCTACAGTGATCCGGAGGACCCGGGTAATGCTTTTCAGTCCAGCCGGGCGCCGTTAGAAGAAGTAATGCAGATTATTGATTAAGAGCCTGTCCCCAAATAGCCTCTGGTAGCACAAAGTGCGTTCCAGGAGGAATCAGCCCATTCGTGTCGAAGCGGGTCTACTACCTGGCCTTTTACCAGGTAGCGGCATTGTCGATCGATTTGGCAAATCGGACCGTCTTGTTGGTCAAATCAACATACGAGACCCAGACTTTGGCAGTTGCCCCGCCCAGGGCGAATACAGATGTTGCCAGGCCGGTCTGGCCAGTCGAATCAATCGTTTTGATGGTCCACCCATCCGGCTTATTGCCGTCGTTAGTGCTGGAAAAGGCGATGTTTAAATCAAATGTGGCTTTATCGTAGTAGGTGATATAAACCCAGTCCGGCCCGTCGGCCCGCACAGAGCAATAGTCGCCTACATCCCCGCTACTGTCTACGGTCTGAATGTCCCAGTTCAATGCATTATTAAATGAGCTTGCCAGATTCAGGGTGGCGGCATCGCCGGTATAATAACACATAAATGCTTTGGTTAAAACTGGATCGAAATCCATGTCGGCTGGTTCCGGAAATGTCGCCTGGGTATCCAGGGGATTGGGGGCACCCGCCAGGAACGCTGGATTCACAGTAATATCATTAATATATTTTACTATCCATTCATCATTGTTGTTTTCGAAAAAGCCGGTAATGACCCGGCCGCCATCCGCCGCAATAGCGGTTGTGGTCGGTGATTGCAGGGCATGAACAGTCTTGACGAGCCATGAGCTGCCGTTGTCGTTAGAATACTGCACAGCGATTGCATTCGCTGTGGCATTGCGGGTCGAGATATAGATATTGCGTAAGGCGGGGATCGCCCCTTCAATTTCAAGGTCACTATAGCTGCCGGTATCGCCGACGGATGCGACTGTTTGAATGGCAAAAGTTGCGCCGCTATCACTTGAAATAGCCAGTTTCAGGTCTTTATTTGTATTATCGTAGTAGCTGATGTATACATAACCGCCCAGGCTCTTGACCCGGCAATAACGGCCCACATCGACCGTGCCGGCAGAACCGTCATCTACCGTAGAGGGTGTCCAGGTTGTACCGCCGTCAGCAGTGCGCGCCAGCTGGAGCGTGTTATTGTCATCATTGAAGTAAGCGATGTAGATTTTATTGGGGTCCATGCCATCGACAGCCAATGAGGTGTAGAAGGCGGTTGGCGTTCCGGCGATATTGGTCACAGTCATTTTACCCGATCCGCGGTCCGTGATGGCCACGGAGGGATCAGCCACCGCGATGGCGTTGTAATTCCCATCGCCACTGCTGGCCGTCTGGGTGATGGTGTTATTATGGGTCGCGGCTTCGAGCACATGATCATCTACGGCCGCGACGGTTACAGTCTGGGCGGTGCACCAGTTACCCGGCCCGGGACACAATCCGGCTGTGAAGGTCAGGGTTTGGGGTGATGAGGAGGAACCATTAACTGTCAGCTGGGTGTTATCAAAAGCTACTGAAACGCTTACATTCGCTGTGGGTTGACTGGTTAGTACCACGGTGTAAGAATCAGTCGCGCCGATTTCAGTTACGGCGGTATTGCCGCCGCTCTCCGTGACCGTTATACCCGCACTGTCGTTGTCCGTAATCGCGGCGGTCACATTGGCAATGCCAATCCCGCCATAGTTGCCATCCCCGCTGGCCGCCGAGTGGGTGATGGTCGCGTTGTGCGCGCCTTCGACAATGTCGTCATTGATGGCAGCCACATCTACGGTCTGAGCAACATTCCAGGTCCCACTGGTAAAGGTAAATGTGCAGCTGGCCGCAAGCACCGCGACGCAACTGCCGCCCCGAACCTGGCTTTGGGCATCGGCCCAGACAGTAATCGTAACATTTGCTGTCGGTTCGCTGGTTAAAACGAGGTCATAGGTATCATACGGAGGTGTGGCTCCTTCTGTGACGTTAGTATTGCCGCCGCTTTCCGTCACAGTGACCCCGGCGCTGTCGTTATCGGTGATGCTGACGCTGACATTGGGCGTGGTGCGGCCGCTGTAGTTTGCGTCTGCACTGACAGCATTGACATGCGTAACTGTACCGCTGTGATTGCCTTCGACGATAAAGTCATCAAAACCGGTTACATTGATTGTTTGGGGAGTAGACCAACAGTTGGCGCCGGGACAGGCGGCGTCGAAGTTTAATGCTGCGCTGGCTCCGCCGTTGACCCGTGTCTGCGCATCGGCATTTACAGTGATTTGGACATTGGCAGTGGGTTCACTGGTCAAGACGATGGTATAGGTATCAACGGCTCCTTCGGTCATTGCCGTGGTTCCACCGCTTTCCACCAGGCTGATGCCGGCTGTGTCGTTGTCTGTAATTCCAAAATTTACGTTGGGAACTGCCATACCATTATAGCTTCCGTCGCCGCTGACCAGGGTATGGGAGATGACGCTGCTATGCGCTCCTTCGGCAACAGCATCGTCCAGCGCGCTGATGGTGACCGTCTGGGGAGTGGACCAGCAATTGGCCCCCGGGCAGACATTGTCAAAATTGAGGACTACGCTGGCCCCGCCGTTAACTTCGGCATTGGCTGCGTTACTGGAAGCCACGGTGACTTGCACATTAGCCGTCGGGGAGCTGGTCAGGGCAATGGTGTAGGTGTCTGTGCCGCCTTCGGTTGCGGCACTGCTGCCGCTGGTTTCCACAATAGCAACACCGGGGGTATCGTTGTCAGTGATCTGGGCATTAACGCTGCTCAGACTGAGGTTGTTATAATCGGAATCAGTGGATGATGTGCTGAAATTGAGCGCCGAGGTGTGCGGTGTCGCCTCCAGGCTAGCGTCATCGACGGCACTGATGGTCAAGGTCTGACTGACGCTCCAGCAATCCGGATTGGGACAGGTGCGCCCGAAGCTCAGGGTCTGCGGTGACACTGCCGAGCCATTGACCAGGATTTGGGTGCTGTCGAAACTGATTTGCACAGTCACGGCAGCAGTCGGCTGGCTATTGAGCACGATTGCCAGCGTATCGGTTGTACCAAGCTCGCTTACCAGCAAGGCGCCGCCAGAAGGGGTAATGCTGACCCCCGGACTACTCGTGCTGGTTGTGCTGGTTTGCCGCTGGAGCAGTACAACGGCGACATTGGTGGGGATATTATTGGCCGGTAGAGACTGGATGCAGCTGGATTGCACCCAGAATTGCAGCCCGACCAGGGCTACAGCGAAACCCGCCGCGCTGAAAGTGCGCCTATAGTCGTCTATTTTTGGTAAGTAAGAAGCCACCGCTAATACTATCAGTAATTAGCACAATTATAGCCAGTATTTTTTGCAATTTTTTTACCTCCAAGACCGTTTTCTGGCCCGGATAGATGCGACATAATGCAGAAAAATGCCAAAATACGACGCAGAAATCGTTTTTTCCTTGCAATTCCAAATTATCAGACTCCTTTGGTTGCAGAAATATTCGTCAAATATGGCAGAAAAATAACGAGGGGTACTATTATGAGCTGGGCACTGATTTCGTCTGTTCTGGTGATCGCATTTATGTTTGGAATGGGATTCGTTATTTACATGGTTCTAAAAAAGAACCTGGGGTGATCCACCCCAAAAAAGATCGACCAGCGCAAGCACGGTTGATTTGAGCAGCGGCCCGTGGTCCAAATCCACCGGCCGTTTTTTTATGCATGCTAGGCACAGAGAGGCTCTAGAATCCTTATTTGAAGACTTTCTATGCCATCCGGCTGTAGCTTGCAATTACGATGCAGATCGGCAAGCATACAATGCCGGCTTGGGGCAACAGATCGGCGCGCAACAAACAACGGCCAGCAGTTCTGTATGGACAGAACTATTCCCCCGGTTTATGCGAGGGTGGGAGGCCCGGTGGTTGGGTACCAAATAGTCGGGCGATGACCGGACCCGCCGCGCGGCCGGCCCGGGGGCGCCACTGTGTGGCTTATCATATGACGGCTATTTGTCAAGATTTATTTTGGCGCTACAAATTTTCGAAAAATTGGATTCCTTGTCACACCCTTGTGGTATGATATAATTGGGGGAGCATTGTGTCCGCGTTGTCAGCGCGGCCATTCCCTGGACAAATGTCGCAACAGTAACCGTGCCAGGGGGCGCTCCTTCGACGAAGCTCAGGAACCGCGTGTCTGCGAGCGACTTGCCTGCGGCAGGCAGGTCCGCCTGCCGTAGCTCGGCAGGCGAAAGCGAGCACACTGCAGAATCAGCCGCACCAGCCTAAGAAAAAGCACAAGCCAATAGCGCCCCAATCAGGCCCCGGGGGCGGTTCAGACCCGCCGCCCTCCACCGGGACTGCGCAGCCAGTAGTCTGGCAGATATTATTGCACCAGTGATTGCCAAAGGCCTCACAGTTCGTTTGCGTAGCGCAACGCGCCGGATGGGATGCGCTGCAGTAGTCGCTGGCATTCACCACCAGCCCATTGGCCATGTCCTGAACAGCCTCCTGACTGATATTGGCATTGGGTGCAAACCAGCCGATTTGGACCGCCTTGGCGGCTATCATGCGCCCCAGCTGTTCATTACCGGCGGCTGTAAAATGAATACCGTCGCTGGGAAAGTAATAACCGGCGTGCTCCCAAATAATATTGTGTAAAAAACGATCATAGGTATCCAGAAAATGAAAACGACCGGCATAGCGCTCATTGGTAAAATGAGGCACAATTTCCCATTGGTATTTATCGCGCAATCGACGCAGATAAAAGGTCAAGCGAACCCAGCCTTCCAGGTCCTGCCAAATCCAGGTACCTGAGCCCTTGCGCGCGATTGTGGGCGCAACCGAAATGAGCAGCACCTCATTCGGCTTTGTATACGGCGGGATAACCAGGTTATCCAGGTGATACTGGATCAAGGATTTGGTATCCTGGACAATCGCGTCTTCCTTGACCTCGAACTGCCACAGCCAGAAGGCCTCTTTGGACCACTTGCTAATAAATCCTCTACCATAGAGCAACGATTCAAGATATTCTTTCGGGTTTGTAATGACTCTGAAAAAGAAATACAGACCTTCAAACCCCTCCATATAATTATAAAAGTCCAGCATATCGTTGCCGCCAATGGAGATGACAACATGGTTTGCTGTGCGATAGGGCAGGCCTTCGTTCAGGATACAATGCGCCAGTCGGCGATTCCAGTTCTTGCCGTCGGGTGGACTGTTGGTCACCACCTCCACCAGGTTCTGAAAATGCTTTTGGAGATCCGCCAACACAAAAAAACCGGCCACGGCAGCCAGCACGATGCCAAAGAGACCCAGCGATGAAAAGGCGCCAATAATCGACCAAATGGCCAGCCCCAACAGTAAATGCACGGGCGCATTCAGGCTTTCGATATCGGTGGCCGTGGCGCCCGGCCAGCCCAGGTTGTGGCTATAGTGATGCGTTATTTGACCCGGCGCGATAATCAGATTACCGGTGGCGACATCGCGCGCTGCACTGACCGTGCCAATGTCTTGCCCATAAGCGTCACTCCTAGGATTCGTATCCAGCCCTATCGCAGGACGCGGCTCGACACCTGCAGCAGGTAATCCAAGGCCCGTAGCCAGGTTCCATGCGCGGCTATCGCCAAAGAAAGTCAGCTCCGCGCCCTCGGGGCCATAGCCACAGTAGGGGATATCCAGCGGGGGCATTTCAAAATCCTTGCCCCCAACCTGTGTCCTAATTTCCTGACCCATGAGTTGGCTTTGAAAAAGAAATAAATTCCAAATTGAAAAAATCAAGATTAAAGCAGAAAAATTTGTAGTATATCTTCTCATCATAATATTTTTACCATTTGATAGGTGCCCGAGTTATCATTCGAATTAGACGGCGTACAGAGTAGCACATCACCAGTTACATAATTAGAAAAGGGTTGATAGCTAACTGGATTGCCGGCGTCATCCCTATTGATTGCTTGCTTTTCAATAAAGGAAACCAGATAGCCGGGTTGGGGAGAAAGTGTACTCAGCTTAAACCAGGCATTCCCTGAATTAATAGAACCATTCAATCCCCGACATTCTAACTGCGTGCCGTTAACCAAGGTTTCCGTCGAGACAGGCAGACCATTTGCATGATTGTATATTAGCCCGGCTTGCAAGCGATTGCTGATACAATAGCGACTAAAAGCATACCCCCCGCCTAGATCAATAGCATGCGGTACAAGGCAGGGCAGAATGGCATTTACAGCCACGACAGTCACAAAAAGCCCAAAGTCCTCGTCAGTTGTATCCAGACCTTCATCTGCAACGCAAGCCACGGTACTGACCAGTAACAGCAAGATGGCTATGAATACTAGTAGTCTGGCAGCTAGGCGTTTAAATCCCACGTTTGCGTATTTCATCTAAAAAGCTCCGACGCAATTGAATCAGGACCTGCAGCTCGGCCTGGGCAAATTTTTGATAGGCCC
>JAGRNA010000108.1 GCA_020441005.1 Leptospiraceae bacterium | reverse complement strand
AAAATAATTTAGTAAATAGAATTCGGTTTGGAATGCAGCTGGTTTCAGAAGCCGTGTGGCAGACAATTTGTTGCCCGTCTGGATGAATCCATCCACGACCTGGCATGCATATACCCGGCCCAAACGGATTTTCAGGCGGTTTCGGGGGATCCTTGTGCCGGATTGCTCTGGTCGGCAACGAGCTGGCCTATGAATGGAAGCTATGACAGTATATTTGTCAGCGGGTTCTTTGTCGATTTTGATAAAAACAGGCGTTGGTCGGTGCTGCGTTGCGGCTCTCCGGGACCCACTCGCCGGCATGTCCATGGCGATCAGGTTCAGATCAATCCCGGGACAACATTTTCTTGACTGTTTTTGGGAATTGTGCGATAATTGGAAGAAATGAAGACATGTGGAACTCATGCGACCCGGTCCACTCGCAGTGGGCTGCACTTTGGCTCCGTTCGGTGGTTGGGGATTATGCTGGTCGCCTGGTTGGGCCTGTCAGCCGCATGTACGGCCGATTTGCCGGAATTTGATCCCCGGTCGTTGCTGGTTGTCATTAGCGGCCAAAGCAATCGCGATTCACGCACTACAGATTCCTCCAGTTCGAGTCCGACCGGCGGTGGAACAAGCGTCGCGTCACCCCTGAAGTCGATTCAGAGCGGCCTGATTAACATGTCCGGTCAGACTATCAATAATGTGCCTATCGCTGCTGTGGACTGGACAAAAGCCTTTAGCTACTGCACCTATCACTTGAATACAGCCCAGCCCCAGTACATTCCAATCTGTCGTCTGAGTTCCAATACAAATCTGGAAATTAAATCCTTTGCTGCGGCCCCAACCAGCAATGTCGAGTATTATGTGGTCGAGTTTCAAAGCGGGGCCTATGTGACTCGCGGTACTCAGCCCATTGCTGCCGCTGACACCAGTGTGAATATCAATCCCGGCTATACCTTTGATCTGACCAAATCCTTTGTGCTGGTCGAAACCAACGCCAATTCGAATCTAAGCAGCGTTGATGAACAGCTGACGATGACAGCTAATTTGAATGGTTCTACGAATATCCTTTTACAGCGCAATGAAAACGGCACCGATTTACAGTTAAACTGGCAAGTGGTGCAACTGGATGGAGCTAGCGTGCAGAGCCTGTCTACCAATATCAATGCCGCCACATCCCGGAGTGTAGCGATCAGTAGCGTAAATGTGGATCAAAGCTTTGTGATCTTGAATGCGCGGGCTGGCGGTGCTGCGAATGGAAATGATGCCGAATGGATGACCCGGGCCCGCTTGACTGCGAATACTGTTGAGCTCAATCGGGGTGCGAGCACAAACCAGGTCGATCTACAGTTATATGTGGTGCAACTGGGCGGGGCGACGGTCCAACAAGGGACACAGACAACGCCGAATGCCGCTACGACCAGCATGTCAGCTTTCCCGGCGAATTCATATACCAGTTCTCAGGCTGTACCCTTTATTAGCACTACAGTGAATTCTGCTTCGCAGCAGCATATCGAAGCAAACTGGACGTCCCAAATCAACACCAGTCAAATCGACTTCATTCGCGTTAGCAGCAATGTGACATCATCGATTGACTGGCAACTGGTTCAATTCGCTCAGTAAAGAAGAGAACTGTAAAGGTGTTTAGTGGCGGTGACGCGGTCCGCCGCGTTCTTCCTTGCGGCGCGCTTCGTTGATGCGCAGCTTGCGTCCGTCCAATTCCTGGCCATCCAGTTCCGCAATGGCATCCCGGGCAGCGCCTTCGTCTGCCATTTCAACAAAACCATAGCCCATGGAGCGGCCGGTTTCTTTATCTGTTATAATGCGCACCTTGACGACCTCTCCCTTGCTGGAGAAGAACTCATTGAGCGCTTCATTGGTTGTAGCAAAATTTAAATTGCCCACATAAACTTGCATGTTCTTGAAATATCCGTTTGAAAATAATTCAGTCGATGAACCGGATGGAGAGTGATTTCTGGATCTAGAGCACCGGGGTGCCATTTGATAACCAGAGTTCAACCAAATCCGTCACATAAACCTTAGCGCACTTGCGCCGGTCCATTGCGCCTGTCAACAAAAATCGCAGGACCTGGTTATTTTTTAGGCCCCGCCCGAACTTGTCCGATCTTTGATTGTCGCACCCTTTGTCGGACAACAGGCCGATGCATGAAAGATTTGCCCGGAGTAAATCAAACTAAACTGGATTGTCTGGTGCAGATAAAAACAGGTCCTGTGCCTGCCAGCGTTGCCAACGTTCCTGAAACGAGTGAGCCAGATTTTTCTGCTGATATAAAGCGTCCACTTTTTGCAAACGTCCCTTCAATCCTGCCTGGTTGGCGATCTGAATGGATAAACCCGGGCGGGCATTCATTTCTAAAAGCAGGGGGCCCTGACTTTGATCCAGGGCGATATCAACGCCCAGGTAGCCTAGTCCGGCAACCTCGAAGCACTGGATGGCCATGCGGATACATGCCTGCCAAAACGGGATTTGAATATGGGCCAGGGCGAGGCCGGTATCCGGATGAGTCGCTACCAGGCGGTTATCCCAGACGGCATGATTGCTGAGTCCGGTGCGAATATCAACGCCCAGTCCAATAGCTCCCTGGTGCAGATTCGCCCGTCCACCGGACAAACGGGTCGGCAGGCGGGCCATGGCCATTACCGGATAGCCGCGATAGATGATGATTCGAATATCGGGCACTCCCTGGTAGCCAAGGGAGCTCATCGCCGCGTGGGTTTCAATGCAGTACTGCACTATGGCTTGATCAAAGTGGCCCGCCAGCGAATACAATCCGCTCAGGATGTTCTGGATATGATAGCGCAGCTCCGGGTAGCCCAGCTCCTTGCCGTCCGGCTTCCGGAAGGTATTACCGCTCGGGGCAGTTCGCAAAACCAGAATCCCGTTGCCCATCGAACCGGATGCCGGCTTGATTACAAAGCGTTGCAAACCGGCAATATGGCGCGCCAGCTCGTTGATTTGTCCAAAGGCGTCTAGCACGCAGTAGTTTTGCGGGCTTGGGATACCGGCCTCCAGACAAAGGCGGGCCGTAATGACCTTGTTGTCGACACGCGGAAAGTTGCGGCGGGCATTCAGGGGACTCAGATACTTGTTGATGCGGGCATTCATACCCAGTACGCCATTGCGACGCAAACGACAGGGCCAGGCAAGGAAGCTCATGGCTTTTCTGCCGGGGCATCGGATTGTATTTGGCGAAAGCGAAACAGCTCTGCCAACCGGTAACCGCTATAGCTGCCAATCAAAATCAAACAAGCGATGATGGTCAGTAATAGTTCCGGGTGGGCAAACAGGATCAGTTGCAAAGCGTCCCAGGACATCAGGAGGTAACTGGACACCGCGATCAAGATTGTGTTGGCCAGCATAATCAGGGTATTGCGCCAGCCCTGTTCGTCCAGTACGATGTAAAAGCGCTCAATAAACACCGTGGTGATGATGACCGGAAAAAGATTGGTTTGATAATCGGGCAGCAGGGAAAATTCATGATTATACAAACTAAAGCCCAGCAGCACCAGCAGCACAAAGCTTAGAATGATGCCAAGGCGGGGAACCAATAGCAGGTGCATCGTCGCCATCGCTCGGCGCAAGGCCAGGCTCAGGAGAATGACCATCGTCATAAACAGCATCCCGAACCACAAAGAAGATTCCATAAAGAACAGGGCTAATAAAATGGGCATGAAAATCCCGAAACTGCGCACACCAATCAGATTGCGAAAGATGGCCAGCATCAAGGCGCCCAGCGGTAGCAGCAACAGGATCCGGAACATGTACTGCGTGCCGTGTGTGAGTTGAAAGAGGCTATAGCGGGCCAACCAGGCTGGCTGGTCATCAATTGTCTTTTTGTACTCGGCTGGATCAAAGCTTTCGCTAATCGAGGGTCGAGCGTAGAACCGCCATGCCAGCTTGTCGTCTGGCGGCCAATTGGCTGTGGAATTAATGCGCACCAGGTCGATCAGGTTGCGCTTCAAGCGGCCCAGTTGGTCCCGGCTGGTGTTGAGTGGTATCCACTTTTGATTTAGATACACCTCGTTCCAGAAGACCGGTTTGAGCGGCCGAAACTGGCTGGAATTGTTTACCAGCACCAGTCCAACGACGATCCGGTTGGGAATCTGGCGGCGGCGGCATAGCAGGCGGGTCAATTCCGCCTTGACGCGCGAATTGGCCTGGTGTTCCCGGATAGCTTCGATCAGCTCCAGCTCCTGGCTGGTGTCCAGAAATTCTTCGCTGATATAATAATAAATACTTTTAACTATATCGCTCGCATTTTGGCCGGGGCTGAATAAGGTGCTCTCCAGTTCGCGGATTTCTTCTTCCAGACGATCAGGCAGGGGCTCTAGCTGCAACCACTGCTTGTTTTCCGAATTTACCAGCGGCAGAGTTGCATGCGCCGGGAAACCATAGTCTTTCTCGCGGCTGATCAGTTTGAAGGCATAGCTCAATTTGAATTTGTCATTCGTCCGGCCGACCCAGGAGCCCTGATTGCCCAGAGGCGACTGCAGTTCGCTATACTGGTATTCATGATCATCGCGGGTGATGTCGAAAAGCTGAATGCGATCACTGGCGGTTGGCAACGGAAAATAGAGCCGTTTGAGTTTGTTATCAGACTTTGGCTGGACCTGGATCTCGATTTCCCAAATGTCCTGGCGCGTGTGCGGAATCAGGTCAAAATGTAAAACAAGGGTTTTATAGCCTACCATCCCGAGCGAAAGGCCCAGTAGCAGGATGACGATCAACCACAGATGTGTTCGCATTAGTCGCCTAGTTGATGGGAGGTGGCCACATCCACGATAAAGTTGCCGATTAACAGATTGCGACCGATCAGAAAATTGTATTTCAATTGACTGCGGTCATTCAGGGAAATATTTACTATACGTTCCTGCTTGCCAAGTCGGACTTTTTCACGGATGATTGTCCGCCAGGCTCCTTCACCGCTGCTGCCCCTGATATAACTGCGTTTATACACCCTGGTTCGGATATGGTAGCGGTTGCCTTTGGAGTCTTCGGTGTCGAAAGAAACATACTGTATATTCTTTTCGGTGAATAGTTTCTCATTGGTGACATGCAGCGAGCAGGAGCGGGCGCCCGTATCAATGCGGGCTTCGATGCGCAAACGCCATTGGGGGATTTCAATATACTCCACTCGACCGATGACCTTGCGCTGTGCCGGCGGCCGGGCCGGCAGTGCCGCTACGGCAAACAAGATTGCGATCAGTGCGATGGGCGGCAGCCAGAAACAGGGCGAGCGCCGTGATCGAAATGCTTTTTGGAACGCTGGCAATTGAATCCAGCGCCAGTGCAAGGGACTAACTATGCTCATACGATATAGAACAGGATGCCCATATAATGGGCTGTGGCTGCCACGAGGATAAAGAAGTGCCAAACCTCGTGATTGCGGGGCATAACATTGTCAAGCATAAAGAATATGGCGCCGATCGTATACAAAGCGCCGCCAGCGATCAAAAATGCGAGGCCGCCGATTGGCAAGGTTGTCCAGACTGTGTGGATATCAATCAGAATGGTCCAGCCCATCAGAACGTACAACAGGGTTGAAGCCGTTTCATATTTTTCTACAAACATGCTTTTAAACACAATGCCGGCCACGGCCAGTCCCCAGACGATACCAAATATCCACCATCCGCTCGATTCCCTTAGAATGGTAAAACAAAAGGGTGTGTAGGTGCCAGCGATGAGTAGATAAATGGCGCTGTGATCCAGAATCCGGAAAACGTATTTGGCCTTGCCGCGCAGACTATGGTATAAAGTAGAAAACAGGAACATTAAAAACAATGTCAGGCCATAAATGGTGGCGCTGACGATCTTCCAGGGATCGCCGGTCAGCGATGCAAACACGATCAGAACGACCCAGCCTCCGAGGCTCAAGGCTGCCCCCACCAGGTGGGAAATGGAATTGATTTTCTCGCCTTTATACATGCCAGGGATGGATCCTGAAAATTGATTTCATGAATGCCGCGTCTATAGGGCAATGAAATGGAATCAGCAGGGTAAGCGCTGAGTTCCGGCCCTGGTTTGGGGACCAGTGTCTGTTGGCGTCAGCCGACATTGAAATCCTTCAAAAGCCGCAGGCTGGGCTGGACCTTTGCTCTGGTTTGTCTGGAATGACCTTGCTCATCCTTTGTACTGGTGATCTGATCGCCGGTTAATAAATTTGTGTCGATTACCTGTTCGGCGCCGGTGGCACTGTCATACGTGGTTTCGGTAACGCCGGTCATTTGCCAGCGGCCGGACCGCAGTTGAAAGCGATGGTCAAAGCCCCAGCGTTCACGGCTGCCGCCAAAGTGACTGATCAAAAAGCTGCCCCGCTCGATTTTGACTGCTTGATACGGGTCACCCATGATGCCGCCGCATTGCCGGCACATAATTGCCGTCTGACTTTCAATGGCTTTATGGTATTGGCCATCCCGGGCCAGAAAGACGACGAGCAGGCGCGGTGGCTCCGCGTCCGGATCGATGGCGGTCGCACCAGGTTCGGTTGGTTCTGATTTGTGAAAAAAAACGACTACCTTGTCCGCGATCTCGTCCTTGTTCAGATCACCGCTGACTTCTGTTTGTATGCGGTACCCGGCTGGTATCAGACTGGCGGGCAGCTGTGCCGGCGGCAGTTTTTGATTGGAGGCCGCGTCAGTCGGGGCGCTTGCCGGTTCGGTGTTGCTTTGTTCATCAGCCGCTGGTGCGCAATGCTGCCAGAGCATTGCCGCCAGTATAATGGACCCGGCTAAAGAGATTAAATTCTGATGGAAGACTGCCGCACGCTGCCGGTTTTCTATTGTCTGATGCGCCATGCAAACACAACAACGGGGGAGACGGCCTGTTTGCAATCCCTTTTCCTGTCGGGTGATTACAATTTGCCAGCGGGACTAGTGTTCAAAGATTCCCTCTAGCTGCAGTTCATCCAGTTTGCGTTGGACAGGCAAAAAGGCAAATAGTTCTCTGGCGAGGCTCGTTCGGCCCTCGCGCTCGAGCATCTGGTCCAAAATGGAACGAATGGCAAACAGGTATTTTACATCGTAGGCGGCGTAATAAATCTGTTCCGTGCTCAGTTCGGCGCGGCCCCAGTCGGAGCTTTGATTTTGTTTGTCCAGCTTTTCACCCAACAGGTCGCGGACGACTTCTTTCAAGCCATGCCGGTCCGTGTAGGTCCGGCTCAGGCGGGATGCAATTTTGGTGCAGTAGATGTTTGCCGTTTCAATGTTGGCCTGCATTTTTAAAAACAATAAATCCAGGCGTGCATAATGAAAGATTTTTTGAATGGCCTGGTTTTCCAGCACCTGACGCAGACGAACGGGATCATCGCCGGCAAAGAGCTGCACCAAAAAGCATTCACCGCTGGCGGTGCCGATTTGCACAACACACAAACGATCCCGAAAGGGGTTCAAACCCATCATTTCACAATCCAGTGCCAGGCTGTCTTCGCGTTCCAGTAGGGTCGCTGTTTCCTGGTCAAGATCGTGCTGCAACAATTTTGGGTGCATACCTGCTGTTTGACACCACTCAGCGGGGTGTCAATCGGATTTGGATGGGACAGCTGCCCTGGCGGCAATCCAGAGTTCGGGACAATTGCTGGTAGCCATCTTTTTCGGCGATGATGGTATAGCGGCCGCCGGTTTCCAGAACGAAATCAAAGCGACCGGTCCCTGGATGGGTGGTATAGCGTTCTTGTTCATGGAAAACAGTCTCGGC
>JAGRNA010000012.1 GCA_020441005.1 Leptospiraceae bacterium | reverse complement strand
AGGATGAGGTTGTCATGCGCCAGGGGGAGCAAAGCACCGAATTGTATATTGTGCTGGAAGGCGAGCTTGGAGTCTGGCAAAAAAATGCCGCATCCGAACGCAGACAAATCGATACAATCCAGGCCGGCGGCATGGTCGGGGAAATGGCTCAGTTTGACGGGCTACCGCGTTCGGCAGATATTATTGCGCACACGCCGGTCAAGGCGCTGGCCTTTAGTACAGAGAATTTCTATATGCTTTTCCAGTTGCATCCGCGGTGGGCATTGCAGCTGCTCACCACCCTTGCGCAACGTCTGGAATCACGCCGATTGCATTTAGCCCAGGAAAAGCCGGTATAAGAGCCCCCCACGGGACGCCTGGCTACCGAATTACTCCAGTATCGATAGCATCTTGCCGGCGTCAGTTGTATCCTTGGGGGCTGAAATCAGATTATGGCTGTAACTTACATCGAGCGGACTGCCCGGCAAAAAGCGCATCCGCCGTAATTCGCCTTTCAGTTTTTTAATGAATAAGGCCGCCTCTTGTCTGGAACGACCCGGCAATACCAAAGCAAAGTTACCCTGACCCACGCGGGCCATAAAATCATGCACCGCTAAAAATGATGCGATGCTTTTACCCAGATTTAGCAGAAATTCGCTGATTTGCTCCGGGGTGCTGACGTCGATCAGGCGCTTGATATTGCGCACCCTGAAGTCGACCAGGCTGACAGCCGATTGATACTCCCGCGATTTTTGCAGTTCTTTTTGCAGGCGCTGCTCTAAAGGCGAGAATGGATCCCGAAACAGACTTTCCCGCTCGGATAAAATAATACTATTGGCAAAGACAGGCGCGCAGACCTCCGCCAGAGATACGATTAACTCCCGATCCAGAGCGCTCCAGCTGCGATCGGTTTCATGGATGCTGATGAAACCGACTAGCCAGTTCAGATTGATCAGGGGAACAATCCAGTAGTGTCGCATCAGGGCGATATCGTCATTTGTATAATTAGCCAGAATTTCACTGTTGTCCCGAAAATCGCCGAGCTCATATACGCGCACCAGATTGGATACGCGCGCAATCAGGTCCGTATCGGTTGCCAGTTTGAACTTCTCTATGCTCAACGGACTGATTTTATTGCCCGCGAATATACGATACATGCTATCGCGGGGCGTTAAAAGCACAATCGACCAGGAATTGATACCAAAATCCTCCCGCAAATGAGTAGCCACTACATCATACACATCATCCAGATTCTTTTGCATGGAAACCTGACGAGCCAATTGAAACATACGCGCGTGAATATCGTTACGCCGCCGCAGTTCGCTTGTATCTTGCTCGAATTTTCGCCTTGCTGAGACACGATCGATGCCTACCGAGGCGATTTCGCCTAACAATCGCAAGAATTCCAGATCATCGAGTGTATACTCCTGGTCATCAATCTGGCGCCCTAAAAGCACTATGCCATACAGCCGCTCCATATTCTTGAGCGGAATAATCAAACGCGCCTGGGTTTGACTTAGTATTTCCTGGTCCAGACCGCTCAGCCCTGCGACTCCCTGTAAAAGTTCATCCGCATATACAATTCCGTCACTGGTCTTCACTTTTTGGTAGATACTGTTTCGGGCTCCCAAAATCCAGCTTTCGTCAACTTGCATCCCCGACCAGCTGACTGGTTCAAAAGGCATATCCCGGCGGATTTCGGTAGAGGCGGAAAAAATGCAAATACTCTCCGCGCCCACCTCGCCCATCAAGGCGTATAATAAATTATCCCACAAGTCTTCAAAGTTCTCTACCAGTGAGATTTCTTTTGTAATATCAAATAAAGACAAATAGTGGTCGATCTTCTTTTGGCTGGCAATGTGAGCCTCGGCCGGATTGGTCGAATAATCTGAATCTTCATCAAAAAGATATTCCTGCTCCTGGGGGCTGGCTGTATCGGACTGCGATTCGCCCACCAGTGCCTTGATTTCCTGTTCCGCATCCTGACGAGCCTCCTGCTCCCAACGCTGAAACGGATCATATGGCCCACTGCGATCTGTTTCATGGTCCAAAGCCGGATCGGAAGATGGATCCGAATTGCCGGCATACTGCAATCCCTGGTGGTCGTGCGCATCCTCCGATTGAGACTCCTGGGGTTCTGTTTGAAACGCCAGATCCGGCAAGTCATCAAAGTCATCTTCCAATTCATTGGCCAATTGAACCTGACCGGCACCTTCGGGTCCCAAAAGGTCTGCATCGTCTGGTGGAGAATGAATGTCGGCCGAATCAGCACTTTCAAAATCCAGCTCGTCCAGATCCGCGTCATGATCCATAGAATCTAGCGTATCCGGATCGAACTCAATTTCGGGCATGACCCCGGATTCAGTCGGCATGGAGCCTGGCTGGTCGAAATCATCAGGATCGCTAGCAGAATCCGTAAGCTCACTATCGGCCTCGGCCTGCATCGCTGCAGCGCGCGCTAAAAGACCGCCAGCCGACGCAGAACCATCCGCTTGAGCAGCCTGGCTTGCCTGCGTATGGTCGCCTGCCAACTCCGCTGTCAGCCCGGTTTGCCCGGATGACTCAAATTCATGGTCCGGCAACAAGGCGTCCAGGATTTCGTCGCTCAGGGTTTCGGCATCCGCACCTTCACTACTGAACAAGTCCTCGATCCGCGGCGAGGGCTGCGGGCTTGATGCTTCTGGTGACTGGGGGGCGGACCCGCCAGACTGCGTACTAGCGCGCAGGCGTTCGGCCCGGGCCAACAACCCATGCACCTGGACTCCAGAGTTGGCTTGCGGCTGCAACCTGGCCGGATCTTGTACTTCACGGGCCCGGAGAGTCTCCGCACGAGCACGCAAACCCTGGACGGCAGAACCTAACGATTCGGAAGGAGTTTTTTGCTCATCCGGGTTCTCACTTTGCAGTCTTTGGGCTTTGTCCAGCAGTCCCATTCAGCGTCCGTCCGGCACCTAAATATCCAAATCTGTCATGATTTTCTTGTACAAGTCGAAGTATTCCGAACGGCTGAACTCGCGAATGGTGTCTTCCGGTAACTGGTCGAACAGGCGGTCCAGATAACCAATCATCTTGCGCACCTCGTCACGATCCAGACCCTCTCCTGCCGATACGCGCTCACTGACCGCAGTCAAACTCTCCTCAGCCGGAGAAGATTCCGCAAGACTCTCGTCACTGCCGATGACTGCTGCCGGCGCTTCTTCCATGCTTTCATCATACTCATCCAGGTTGATGAGCATCGCATCGCGATCGACATCCAAATCACCAAAAGTACTTTCATCACCGGCTTCGTCCAGATCTGTTGCTGCGGTATCATCAAGCGCAGCTTCCAGATCATCAGAAACACTCAGACCATCAGCATCCAGGACTTCATCACTGACATCCTCCAGGATACTGCCCAATTCATCCTGGTTGAGCGCAATTTCCTCACTGTCTTCCGCATCGAACTCATTTGAGATTCCGTCGTCGACAACCGGCATCAAGTCGTCATCGCCTTCCATTACCGTTCCAGGCCCGGCAAGCGCCTGGTCATCCATATCCACTTCGGAAACAATATTACCCAATTCTTCCGCTGTCAAAGCGATAGGCTCATCTTCATCAATTTCCAGACTGCCTAAATTCGGATTGTCTGGAATATCATCCACAGCCATGACAGCGTCCTGAGCGGTATCGCTTTCATCCAGCAACACCTCGCTGAGTTCTTCATCACTCACGCTTAGATTGTTTTCCTCCGCACCAGTATCCATGTCCATTGCGGATTCCAAAGCCAGGGGGCTTTCTTCGAGCTCTAGATCCGGCAAATCAGCCTCATCGCTGAGCGCGGCGGCCGATGAATCCAGGTCGAGACCTGCGTCATCAACATCAGTTAATATATTATCCAGTTCATCAGACGAAAGCGAAATGGGTTCGTCGTCGTCGTCATCCATGGCGAGATCGATCGAGTCTTCCGGCAACCCGGCATCGGCAGAATCAACGTCTGCCTCCAGTTCGTCCGCACCATAGGGTTGAATGGGTTCCAGATCTTCAAAGTCGGATTCGACATCGACCGGGGCCAGTTCCATCTGGTGATCGTCGGGATCAATTCCCTCTGGCAGACTATCTGCATCATCCATATCAGAGAAAAATGTATCGTCTGTGTTGGCTATGATTGTATCCAGTTCATCCGCGCTCAGGGCGATATTTTCGTCTTCAACGTCATCCAAAGCCATAGCATCCGTGGCCAGCTCATCAGCCTCGGCATGCAATTCTTCCGTGTCGGTTTCCAGGACTCCTTGCAACTCATCCACAGACAATGTCGCGCTCTCCTCCTGATCCGTTTCGCCCAAATCCAGATTATCAAATTCCGCATCGCTTAACTCATCATCTGCATAGTCCTGGTTGCCGGCGACCACATCATCAGCAAAGGCGTCAAACTCACTGCCACTGAATTCGTCCAGATCCGGAGATGAGAATTCGCCCATGTCATTTCCAGGTGACAGATCACTTTCCCGGGCCAAATCATCGTTTGCTAGTGAATCATCCGACTCGCTACTGCTGTCGGCCTCCAGATCAATATCCACTTCATCCAGATCAGAATTATCAAAATTCAAATTGCTGGTATCAGGATCTTCCTCGGTATCAGCCAGCACCTCCGATTGTAGATCGGACTCAAAGTCCGCTGCCCCGGTGTCGAAGGATTCATCCGCCGCTATTTGCAACTCGTCCGACCCTTCGGCAAGATCATCGTCTAACTCGATCGGCGCCAGTTCGCCTCCATCCAGCTGATCAAAGGGATCCAGTTCATCTCCGAGGTCCAGCTCCTCAAGGTCGTCGCCGTTCATGGGGGCCAAATCAAGCTCCTCCAGGCCATCCCCGTCCAGGGGAGCATCACCGATTGTGTCCAGTTCATCTGGATTTTCTGCCTGATTATTCAATTCATCCATAGCTCATCAGCAAGACCGTACGCGGTCGTATTCCTGTGAACAACATCGACCTTGCGACCCATCAAAGTAAAATCCTTGTATTGCATATTTTAGGCTGGTCGCAATAAATCAGCATTTTCAGACGCGACCAATCGGTGCGCATTCCTGCGCGACCTCAGCTAATAGATCGAGGGCCGGTCGTAACGGGCTCCCGGCAATTGCAAACACCAGTGAATCATAGAACGTATTGTCCGGTGCCTTTGCACCCGATCAGTCACAAGGCATGCGCGGTGCCCTATCCGCGATAGTGATGAACGCCCGTTTTTCCCGGGCGCAAGCCATAACTGCACATACCGCGCATCAACCTGTCCGCCAGGGAAAATGACAATCTGCCATTTGGTGCGTGCTTCCTGATCACCGATTCAGGCATGCCATCGGCAGTGCCGTTTCAGTCCAGGTGAGCGTATTTCATCCGCGTTCGGGCAGCAGCAATCCGCTCCATTCGGTTCTGGATAGCAACATCCCCTACCGGCTGCTCTTGCAGCGCAGTTGCAAGTGCAACCTCGGCTTGCTTGCGATCGACATCGATCAGTTCCTCGGCATGGTTCGCCAACATGGTCAGGCGATTGGGCTGGACCTCAACGAAGCCGCCATCAATCACAAAGAGCTTTTCCTGACCATCCTTGCGGACTGTGCACAAACCGAATCCCAGCAAGGCGACTAGCGGCGAGTGGCCTGGTAAAATTCCCATTAAGCCATCGTGTAACGGGATTTGAGCATAGTCTATCTCGCCTTCATAAAACAGATGAGCAGGAGTTACCAGATCAAAGTGCATACTAGACCCGGGCTCCCATTCCCTTGGCAGCCTCAATCACATCTTCTATTGTGCCGGTCATATAAAAGGCCTGCTCCGGCAAATGATCATATTCACCGGACAACAAGGCCTGGAAGGAGCGCACAGTATCGTCCAGTTTGACATAGATGCCGGGACGTCCGGTAAAGACTTCCGCCACATGAAAGGGTTGCGATAGAAATTTTTCGATCTTGCGGGCCCGGCCTACAAGAATTTTATCATCTTCCGACAATTCATCCATGCCCAGAATCGCAATGATATCTTGTAAATCCTTGTAGCGTTGCAGAATACGCTGGATTTCGCGCGCAACATCGTAATGCTCATCGGAAACCACACCGCGTTGCAGAGCGCGCGATGAGGAGTCGATCGGATCAACAGCTGGATAAATCCCCTTCTCGGAAATTGCCCGTGAAAGCACAGTTTGCGCATCCAGGTGCGCAAAGGCAGCTGCCGGGGCCGGGTCGGTCAAGTCGTCGGCTGGCACATAAATTGCCTGCACAGATGTGATCGATCCAGTCTTCGTTGATGTGATCCGCTCCTGTAGAGCACCCATCTCGGTTGCCAGGGTGGGCTGGTATCCCACAGCAGATGGCATACGGCCTAGCAAAGCGGATACCTCTGATCCTGCTTGCGAGAAACGGAAGATATTGTCAATGAAGAGCAGGCAGTCTGTCCCGGTCGTATCACGCAAGGACTCAACCATCGTCAAAGCAGACAGAGCGACACGCAAACGGGCCCCGGGCGGTTCATTCATTTGACCATAGCACAGAACGGCCTTGTCGATTACACCGGATTCCTTCATTTCTTCCCAAAGGTCCGTGCCTTCACGGGTACGCTCGCCCACGCCTGCGAATACGGAGTAACCGCCATGTGCTTTAGCGACATTGTTGATCAGCTCCATAATTACAACAGTCTTGCCCACCCCGGCACCGCCAAAGAGACCGGTCTTGCCGCCCTGGGTATAGGGCGCCAATAGATCGATCACCTTGATTCCGGTTTCGAAAATCTTGACGGTTGGATCCAGGTCCTCAATTTTTGGGGCCGGCTGGTGAATGGGTCGCCGGTCAGTGACCTCCACCGGTCCTAACTCATCAACGGTTTCGCCCAACACATTAAAAATGCGTCCCAGAATTTTTTCGCCGACCGGGACTGAAATCGGTGCTCCGGTATCAATTACGGTCTGGCCGCGCACCAGACCATCCGTTGAGGAGAGCGCTACGGCTCGCACAATATTGCCACCGAGGTGCTGCTGGATTTCGCCAACCAGTTTGCTCTCTTTGCCATCGGCCTTGATGGTCATCTCTACCGCATTGTAGATCGCCGGCAAAGTATCAAAATGTATGTCGATCACAGATCCAAGCACCTGGATGATTTTGCCTGTATTTTTAGCGTTTGTACTCATTATTTGCCTTTCCAAATTTTAAATCTTTTGTCTTTGCCCGTTTTTTATAGCGCATCAGCGCCAGCCACAATTTCGGCCAACTCTTGCGTAATGCTGGCCTGCCTGGCCCGGTTGTATGTGCGAGTCAGGAGCTTCAGCATTTCACCCGCCGCATCAGTTGCGTTTTTCATCGCTATACGTCGAAAAATCTGCTCGGAAGCAACCGCCTCTAACAGGATTTTATAAAAGTGCGTCTTGATTGCGAGGGGCAGCATTTTTTCCATCAGCAGATCCGGCTCTGGATCGTAGTCAACCAGTCCCTGCAATAAAGTCTCATCATCCCCGGCCTCAGCCTTATCCATCCCCATTGGCAGTAGTATGGTAATATCCGGCTTCTGACTGCCGGCCGAGTAATAGACCACTGAGGCCACCTCGATAGTGTCATATACCCCGCCGATGAACTGATTCATAAAGAAAAGGCAGATCTCCTCAGCCTGTTCGTAGGTGAAATTATCATCTATATCAAGCCAGGTATTTTTCATTTCGTAGCCGATGAAATTAAAGTACGATTTCCCTTTCTTGCCAACTACGAACAAATCAACTGCCTTTCCCTGGCTTTGCAAGACCTGTAGACGCGCCCGCGCCATGCGTAAGGTGTTCGAGTTGTAGCCCCCGCATAAACCCCGGTTCGCAGTAACCACCAGTAGCGCCACTCGGGCGGGATTTTCAACTTCTTGTAAGTAGACCGAATCTACATTGCCGCCCGCCCGTGAAAGTGATACCATTACTTCGTGCAATTTTTGCGCGTAAGGCTGAGCCGCATGCACCCGATCGATCAGTTTCTTGGACTTGGCTGTCGAGACCATCTCCATGGTACGCGTGATTTTGCGCGTATTTTTCACTGAATTGATGCGTTTTTTAATTTCCTTGGTGCCTGCCATTTAGCTCACATCCCTTGTTTCCCAGTCGCTTCTGCTAACTATCCTGTTCAGGAATGGCTGCGAATTTCTGCGGCCCGGCCCTCGACCCAGGACGCGGCGAAGTCGGCAATGGTTTTTTCCAGTGCAGACTCATCCGCAATTTTACTGGTCTGACGAATTCCATCGATTAACTCAACATGGGCCTTTTTGATATGTTCCAGCAAAGCAACCTCAAACTGGCGCACCTGCTCAACCGGTATCTTGTCCATCAAGCCCCGGGTGACGGCAAAAATGCTGATCACCTGGTCTTCTACCTGAAAGGGATGGGACTCGGATTGCTTTAATACCTCGAGTACTCGGTAGCCGCGGTCTAGCTGCGCCTGGGTCGCCGGATCCAGTTCGGTGCCCAATTGTGCAAATGCTTCCAGCTCGCGAAACTGAGCCAGGTCCAGCTTCATTTTACCAGCGACTGATTTCATGGCTTTGATTTGGGCTGCCCCGCCCACCCGGGAGACGGAAATACCCACATCAACGGCTGGACGCTGCCCCGAGGCAAACAAATTGGGCTGTAAATAGATCTGGCCATCGGTAATGGAAATCACGTTGGTCGGGATATAGGCCGAAACTTCGCCTTCCTGCGTTTCGATAATAGGCAATGCGGTCAGGCTGCCCGCCCCATACTTATCACTCATTTTAACCGAGCGTTCCAGTAGACGACTGTGCAGGTAAAATACATCCCCGGGAAAGGCTTCACGTCCTGGAGGACGACGCAACAAGAGTGACATCTGTCGATAGGCGTTGGCTTGCTTGGTCAAGTCATCGTAGACGCAAAGGGTAGCGGCTCCGTTCTCATACATAAAATACTCGGCCATAGCTGTTCCGGCATACGGAGCCAGATACTGCAGTGGAGCCGGATCAGACGCTGACGCCAGCACAATGATCGTGTAATCCATGCAGCCCAGATCGCGCAGCTTCGCTTCCAAAGCGGCGACCTTGGAGGACTTCTGACCAATCGCCACATAAACGCAAATTACGTCCTTGCCTTTTTGATTGATGATCGTATCGATTGCTATGGCAGTTTTGCCTGTGCCGCGGTCGCCAATGATCAACTCGCGCTGCCCTCGACCGACCGGGATCATCGCGTCAATGGCCTTGATGCCGGTTTGGAGAGGTTCGTGCACTGGCTTGCGGCGCGCAATACCAGGCGCAATAATTTCAACAGGACGCGTTTTGCTGGTATTGAGCGGTCCTTTGCCATCCACCGGGTTACCCATCGGATCGACAATGCGGCCCAGCAATTGCTCTCCGACCGGGACTTCCAGCACGCGGCCCAGCCGCTTTACTTGCATCCCTTCAGCCAGGTGCTCAAACTCACCCAGTACGACCACGCCAACGGAGCTTTCTTCGAGGTTAAAGGCCAGACCCAGGGTGCCCTCCTCGAATTCAACCATTTCGTTAAACATCACATTGTCCAGGCCATACACTCGCGCGATACCATCACCGACGCTGATAATTTCGCCAACCTCCGAGAGATCGAGCTTGCTCTCAAAACTGGCGATTTCCTTCTTTAGTACGCTGCTTATTTCATCTGTTTTAATTTTCATAGTATTTCTCACCAAAAATCTTTTGATCCAGCATTTGGGTGCGCAAACGCTTCAGCTTGCTTTGCATACTGGTGTCGATCAGAACATCGCCGGCATGAATCACCAGCCCGCCAATCAGCTCTGGCCGAACTTCTTCTTTCAAAATTATACTGCGTTTTAAATGGTCCCCAAGCGCCTTGCGCAGAGCTTCCTGCTGGCGGGCATCCAGCGGTCGCGGTGAAGCGACAGTCACATGTTTGCGGGCCAGCTTCTCATCCACAAGCTCCTGGAATTCGCGCACTATTTCCGGCAGCGCATCAATGCGGCGCCGCAGGGCGAGCAAACACAGGTAGTTCACCAGGGTCTTGTCCAGATTTGCGGCGGCAAACACCTTTCGGATCACCTGCACCTTGTGGTCAGGCTTGACAACCGGGGAAGCAAAGAACTTCCAGATATGCGCATCTTGCGCAAAAACGGCTTGCATATTTGTCAGTGTCTCTTCCACTTCCAGCAGTTGTGACTGCCGGTCTGCAACCAGCTCAAACAAAGCGCTGGCGTAAACAGCGGCAATTTTTCCATCAACCTGCATTTGGATAACCTGTATCTTCCTGTCGCTCGCCCGCTTTAGTTCAGGCTATTAATGTTTTTCAAGGTATCCTGCACGAGGTCGGCATGATCACTGGCTTTCAGATTTTTATCCAGTATACGGGCCGCCACGGCAGTGGCCACCTCAGCTACTGTATCATGAATGCTGCGCAGGGCCTCATCTCGAGCCAGTCCTACTTCACGCAGGGCGCGGCCCTTTATGGCGTCCGCCTCGGTCCGCGCCTCGGCCAACATCTGATCCTTTAGCTTGCGCGCATCTTCCTGGGCCTCGTTGATGATGGCATGACCTTCTTCCTTGAGACTGTCCAGCTTTTGCATGTATTCAGCCAGCTTCCGCTCAGCGTCATCTTTCAAGTCGGATGCCTTTTGAATATCCGCATGAATCTGATTCGCCCGCTCATCCAGGGCCGAGGCAATCGGCTTCCAGGCAAACCTGGACAACAAGAACAGTACAATTCCAAATACGATAAAGGTCCAGATCACCAAACCAGGATTCATATCGAGCAGCGCCAGTCCGCCCTCTCCAGCCAAATATTCCAACATCATACGAGTTTACTCCTTCTACTTCAAAGCCAGTGCTGTTTTGCACCGGCCTCACACCGGTGCAAAACAATACCAGGTTTTAATTCTCCTACTCGGCAGCTGAGTGCTGAGTAGGTGCCTGAGGCGCAAACTTGGAAATCAAATCTGGTGTGATCGTCAGACCGGACAGCAATACGATTACCAGTGCAAACAGAGCCACACCTTCAATCAGAGCAGCAGCAATAATCATACCAGTTTGAATCTTGGTGGCCACTTCCGGCTGACGGCTCATTCCTTCAACAGCCTGACCACCGATGCGACCAATTCCAAGAGCTGCTCCCAGAACCACCAATCCGGCGCCAAGGCCAACTCCAACATAAGCTAATGCAATCATCTGTTCCTCCAAATTATTTCTTTCGCGATTGCCGCATTTTTTAATCTAAAACATTCCTTTATCATAATAAATAAAGACATTAATGCCTGTGCATCATGGACCCGACGAAGAGCGATGTCAGCAGGGAGAAAATAAAAGCCTGCAAGAAAGCGACCATGATTTCCAGGAAATAAATGGCGATCACACCTGAAAGCGCGGCCGCCGTAATTCCGGCACCACCCAGGGCTCCGCCGAACCCGCTCAGGAAAAGCACCTTGACCTGGAAAATAAAACTCATCAGCGCCAAAATGATCACATGACCGCCGGTCATATTGGCCAGCAGACGAATCGTTAACGCCACACCCTTGATGATCGGACCAACTAAAAACTCAAGGGGCCACATGATGGGATACAAACCGAGCGGAACGCCGTTTGGCACTACATGCCACAGAAATTTGAATCCCTGGTAGCGAAAACCGGTCACCCAAATCATCAACACTGTAATAATAGAAAATGCAAATGTCACCGAGACATCGCCGGTAGCAGTCATACCCGGCCAAATAGCCACCAGGCCACTTGTCAGCGCCCCGGCGCCATGCTCGGCATGATGACCAGACAAAAGCTCCACTGCCTCTCCGACCGGCGGCATCAGCCCGGCCAGATTCAAAGCCAATATAAAGAAAAACAAAGTCAAAATATATGGCTGAAAACCCTTCGAGTGGCCATCCATACTTTCATCCGCGACATCATTACGGACCCATTGCACCAGAACTTCAACAATACCAGCGAGGCGGCCCTTGATCTGCAAGGGATTCCGGGATATTGAGCTGGCTGTCAGAATCAAAACCAGGCTCAAAAAACTGCCGACAATAAACAACATCATAACTCGGCGGGTTATATGCATGGGCAGACCGCCCTGATAACGATAGAGACGACCATCAGCGGATTTAAAGGTATAGCGGCGGAGAAACTGAATGTTTTCAAAGCCCGGCTCGCCCTGGTACACTTTTTGACCGCCGATATTCAATTCAAAGATGACCGAGTCCATCAAGTGATGTACAAGAGCAGAGTTCAGATTTCCGCCCTCCGCCTGCTTTTCCCCATGCGTCTCTTCAGCCATTATTGGAACCGCTCCAATAACACCGACCAGGATGGCCAGACTCAGATTTTTTCTGGTCATCCTGAACACTGGTAAGGTGGAAAACAGACTACGCAGTCTTGTATACAGCCGGAGATGCATCTTTATTCTTCAAACCTGTTGTGGCAAGGCAAGCTGCCCTACAGCCGGTTTACACAGAATCTGGCAAGGCCGAGGCTGGCAAGTTGAAAAACCAAAAAGGCCCCCATCAGGATCAAAAAAAACACCATCCCACCAATCAGATTCGCGGGCTTCAGCCAGTACAGATAAAAGGCGACAACGAATACCGTAAAAAAATGCAACACCTGGGACACCAAAAAGACCCATGCAGCCCTGATCGTGTCTCTTCGATTCTGGTGAACGAAAATAAAATGCGGCAGGCATACACTACTAAACCAGATCGCCGTAATCCCGGCTAGTGTATGCCAGTTAATCAGCCTGGTGGGCCAAAGTATGGTAAACACTCCGGCAGCGAGTGGTGCAGCTAAAAGGACCATACCGGCCTGCAAGCAGCAGCCCATTCGGATAGCAGAATGACTCTTGACGGCTACAGGCACCACAATGATCGAAACTCTGCCCTACTCCTTGAAGAAATCTTTGTATTTTTTTTCAACTGTATTGATCTCAGCCTCTAATCGATCCACCGATTCACTGATAGATTCAGATTTTGCAGCCTCTGGAGTTTCCGCAGCATCGAATTGTGATTCGCGGTCCTCCATTTCCCGGGCGCGCAGTAAAATGTGCAGTAAAGCGGCAAAAAAGCCAATAAATAAAAACAGAAGCAAAGCCCAATGGTAGCTGGGCCAGAATTGCTGGTCAATCCACCACCCAAAGGCTACACAACCAAGAAAAATCCCCGCAAATTCAAACCCGATTCCGGTCCACTCCAGGCCTGGTGAATCCAGGCGTTTTCTAGATTTATTCAAAGACACGTACCCAATGGAAACGAGGCCGGACTAAAGTCCAGTCGAAAGCAGCCTTAAAATTCGCTGGTTTCCGGGCGCCTGCCGGCGAGGCCGGCACCAGGCCCTCCGGCGGTCACTGAGCTGAGTCGAAGTGCACTCGCTGACTGAATCCAGAATCGCTAACCGGTGGCCGGGCTCAGCCGCTCGTAGACACGCGGTTCCTGAGCTTCGTCGAAGGATCGGTCCCTGACGCGGCCAAAAATATGCCCCGGACAAACAGGTTTTAGGCGCAACAAATTCAATTGGAGTGACCTTACCAGGTATGAGCTCCTGCCGCCGAACCTGGAAAGATCGTAGCATGCCCCGGGGAGCATGGCCCCCGATCGCAACCGCTACCAGCAAACTCCCCGACGGATTGGCCGCCAGGTGCAGCCGGTCTATCGGGGGCGGCCGAGTTTGCACGGAACTCCGCGCAAACCAGCGCTGCAGCCTGCAAATTGCTGCGCCGGGCGCTGCGTGAGGCCTCCAATTTCACCCTGCAGGTCCGATTAGTGGACCAGCAGCACCGCAAAATGCTCCGATTCGGCCAAATTCAGCTGTAATGAATTAAAAGACTAAATAATTGGTCACATGGACCAGATAGAGTCCGCTTCTAGCCGGACAGCACCAGGGCGATAATTAGCAATATCTAGTTGCTGTGTCTGACCACTGCAGTTTGATCGTATCGATCACACTGCAGTCCAGAGCGATCCAAATCAGGCCAGAGCAGTCCATTAATGATGAATACACCAGAACAAGATCGTACACCAGGTCCTCTTGCAGGGATCAGAGTAATTGATTTATCAATGCTGTTACCAGGTCCACTTTGTTCACAACACCTGGGTGATATGGGAGCCAGTGTTATAAAAATCGAGAACCCCAGGGTGCCGGATCTAATACGCTATAGCGGCAAAAGAATTCATTCCGCTCTCAACAAAGAAAGCTCCGAAAGCAGCATGTTTCTGGCTTTGAACCGCAATAAAGAATCAGTTACTTTGAATATCAAACGGCCAGAGGGCCGTCAAGTTTTACGGGAACTGTTAGCCGATGCTGATGTACTGCTTGAAGGTTTTCGCCCCGGCACAATGGACAATCTGGGTATTGGTTACTCAGATCTGAAAGCAGACTTTCCCCGGTTGGTTTACTGTGCAATATCCGGATATGGTGCAACCGGTCCTTATCGTGACATGGCGGGCCACGATGGTAATTATATCGCCATCAGCGGTATTCTAGATCAAAATGGAAAGGCTGGGCAAGCGCCGGTCGTGCCGGCCGTTCAGTTTGCCGATACGATCGGCGGATCCTTTCAGGCGCTGAGTGCAATATTGGCGGCTCTTTATGCCCGTGAAAAAACCGGTTACGGTCAATTCCTCGATGTCAGCATGATGGATGGGGCTTTTTGTGCTCAGCCCCTGCAGCTGGCTGAGGTTCTGGCAGACGGACAAACAACGGAGCGCGGCAAGGGCCTCCTGAGTGGCGGCCTGCCTAATTATGATATCTACGCCTGCCGTGATGGGAAATATGTAATGCTGGCTGCCCTGGAAGAGCGATTCCTGCGTGTTTTTTTAAAACAAGCGGGCCGGTCAGATTTACTGGAAAATTTTGATTTCAAAAAGGATGATCCAGAAATACTGCGGCCGGCCCTGGCTTCAATTCTGAAAAGCAAAAACCGCAGTGATTGGCAGGAGCTTTTTACTCATTCCGACACCTGCTTGTCCCCGGTGAATAACCTTGCTGAAGCCATCAATGATCCGCAGATCCAGGCAAGGGGTTTGGTCCAGACCGTCGAACACCCCGAGCTTGGTGCAATCAGACTGATTGGCAGCCCCTTCCAGTTTTCACAGACACCCTGTAGTATTCGCAGTCTGCCGCCCGCTCACGGCGAACACACAGATCAGGTTTTAAAACAACTGGGCCTGGATCAGGAACAAATTCAGAATCTGCGCGCCAAAAGAGTCATTTAGTTCGGCCGGACAGACTATTGACCGTAATCAATCGGCCGCTGAACTGCCGCTGCCAGGCCAGGTGTTTTTTAACTTGCCACCTGTTTTCGAGGCGCTAACATGTCGGCATGAGCGCAACAGTTATTCAGCTGGAAAAAAAAGCAAACTATGCAGTTATCACAATCAACCGACCGGATGCCCTGAATGCCCTCAATAGTACCGTATTAAACGAATTATATGAGACTGTTGACCAGCTTGGCAAGGACAAGAGCACCCGCGCTATTATTCTTACAGGCCAGGGACCGAAGTCTTTTGTGGCCGGTGCGGATGTCGCCGTTATGCAAAACATGAGCGAGAACGAAGCGGCCGAATTTGCGCACCTGGGTCATCGAACCATGAATGCAATCAGTCAATCCGAGCTGATATCCGTTGCCGCCATTAACGGATTTGCGTTAGGCGGTGGCCTGGAATTGGCGCTGGCCTGCGACATGCGGTTGGCTGCTGATACTGCCCGACTGGGCTTGCCGGAGGTAACTCTCGGCCTGATCCCCGGATTCGGCGGTACCCAGCGGCTGAGCCGGCTGGTGGGCAAAGGGATCGCCCTGGAGATGATTCTCGGTGCCGGCATGATCAATGCCGAAAGGGCCTATCAAATCGGCCTGGTCAATGCTGTCCATCCAGCCGCAGATTTACTGTCCCGGACCGCAGATTTTGTCGAGCGGATTCTGGATGCGAAATCCGGACAGGCACAACGGGCTGCTCGCTGGGTCGTCAATTACGGATTGGATCAGCCCCTGCCTGCGGCATTGGCCAAGGAAGTAACCACTTTTGGCGAGCTGTTCAAGGGAACCGACCCCAAAGCCGGCATCACCGCTTTTTTAAACAAAAGCAAGGCAGAGTTTGAAAGCTGACATGCATTATATAACCAAACAAACAACAACCCGGCTTGATCAAGGCCCAACACTATCGAGATAATTCTTATGCAACCTGAAGATCAAATCTACTCTCGCGGCGACCGGTCGCCGGCATTCATCCTGGTTATGAGTCTGATCACTTGCGGGATTTATCTGTTTTTTTGGTACTATCAGGTCTACGCAGAACTGCAGGATGTCCATGGGGTTTCACCTACCGGGAACGGCTACTTTGTCGACCTTTTACTCGTAATCATCACCTGTGGACTTTGGGGAGTGTACGTGGACTATGCGATCAGTGAAAAACTGAATATCATCCAGGAGCGGCACGGTATGGCTCCGAATGATACTACCACGGCGGCGATCCTGCTCGATTTGGCGGCATTCTTTGTCGGCTTGACCAACCTGGTGACCAGTATGATCCAGCAAGACCAGCTCAATAAAATCCGGATTGCCATGGCTGGCACCAACACCAGTTCAACAGGTGAAAGTAGCCCGGCCCACCAGAATTCTGCCCCCCAGGGCACTACCAGCGCGCCTGATTTCCCACGCCCGCAAACGGATTATGGCCCAGCGGGAAAATCGGGATCATCCGGACCCGACAATAATCCATACAATTAAGCATCTGGTATTTTTACAGAGACAATGGGCTAAAGACGTATTTCCATCACGAGATTATCACGGTGAATTACCTCATCCCGATGACGGAAAATTTTTTGTGCAGCGGCCGTACTACGCTGCTCCAGAATCAGCCGCAGCTCCCGACTGCTATAATTACTGATCCCCCGGCCAACAATCTGCCCCTGCCCGTCCAGGATGGCAATTACCTCTCCGGCATAGAAATCTGCCGGTACAGCTGCGATACCACCCGGGAGTAGTGAGGAACCCTGATTTTGCAAGGCCTCCAAAGCCCCGTCATCGATGCACACAGCTCCCTGTGTCTGCACAAAAAGCAGCCACTTCTTGCGCGCCCTGACCTGAACTGCCTGACCACGGGTATGAATCACAGTGCCAATGTCCTGGCCGGCCAGTAATGCGCTAACTGGACTCGGATGGCGACCTGGCAAAATTGCGAGACTCTGACCGCTCAACTGACACAACTCACCGGCTCGCAGCTTGGTCTGCATACCACCGCTGCCAGGACCGGCCGGTCCACCGGCTGCTTTGCGTAAATCAGATGTAATCTGTTTTATCTCTGCAATCCGCTTCCCATTCAACAAGAAACCGTCCACAGATGTTAGAATAATCAAAAGCTGCGCATCAAATAATGCCGCGCAGGCCGCGCTCAAAAGATCGTTTTCGCCAAACTGTAGTTCATCCGTGGCGACGGTATCATTTTCATTGATAATCGGCAGGGCCCCTAGCTCCATTAACTCATGCAATGTATGGCCAATGTTCAAATAGGACCGGCGCTGATGCAGGTCATGCGCCGTAATCAGTATCTGCGCCACAGGAATAGCAACGGCCTTGAATGCCGCTGACAGAGCTGCAATCAGAGGGCTTTGACCGATGGCCGAAAGCGCCTGACGTCGCGCCAGACCGGGCTCAGTCCGGGGAGATCGCCCAAATTGCTTTTGAATGATATGGCGGCCTGTTGTGACAGCACCGCTGGAAACCAGCAGCACCGCGATACCCTGGTTCCGCAATGCGCTGATTTCACTGACCAGCATCTTCAAGGTATGAGGATTCAACCCGTTCTGCTGAGCGGGATCGGCCAGAAGGCTGCTACCGATTTTTATTACGACTCGCTTGAGTTCCAGTTCCTCGATCAGTTTAAATCGGCTCACGGTAACAGGATTTCCAAGGCCAACTCCCGGTCAAGCCGCGCCCTGCCAGCAGCCGGCTTTACTCTGGCGGCAGCCGGCCCCCGACCTCTTGAACCAGTGAGCGTAAAACACTGTTGAGTTTGGCAACCCTGGCCGGATCGTCAATCTGATGACGCGCGAGCAGCCAGGCCGGGTCCTTCCAGCCAAAGCCGACCTGGCTGCGAACCTTAAAAATGAAACCGGATAAAGGTGTATGCCATGGGCGGTAAATCCTTGAATTCGCCGTCCTTGTTTGCCTGATACTCCTCAAACAAACTGGCACCAATTGTCCATACGCCTTCATCGGCGAAATCCCAGCTAAAGGCCGGCCCGAGAAACAGGCTTTCCCCTTCCGGATCGAAAATCACAACCAGCCCGGGCCTGTACACATCTTTCAGTTCGTAGTCGATCGAGCTCTGAATCAGGTAAGGCTGCTTTGTAATCACTCTGCCGCTGCTTCTAAAAAAACTCTGGTCGTCGCTGTACCTTTGATCATCGTATGTTAGCTCCTGCTCATGAGCGCGCTCAACGTGACTGGCATAGGCCGGGTCTTTCAAAAGGCAGGCTGTATTGATCAACACTTCCAAATTAGTACGCAAGGTGCCCCAAAAGGCATAGCTGATGCCCAGATTCAACTGATGACTGACCACTGGTGGCAATTGATCATTGTCATAGAAATCATAATCGGTCAGCCTGGCCTCATGGCGCGCCAGCCAGGCAGCTCGCAGTGCTGCGCCCCAGCGGGTATGACTCACTTCGGAGCCAAAGACCCAGGAATGGAAATGACGTCCCCCGAGTAAACTCCAGTCGGTAGCACCAAAACTGCCCTTATATCGAATCAGCGCATTCAGGTCTTGATAGTGAAGCTGCCGCAGATTGCTTTGACTGGCGCGTCGCACAGGCTGCAATACCAACTCCAGAGTCTGATAATTGCTGATTGAATAAACGCTATGAGCAAAATCCGCGCCCGGCACATCTTCCAGATCCTGAACAAAGGGTCCTGCCGGGGTGACTAAATCAAGAGGATTGATCAATCGACCCTGCCCCCAACTAAGTGACTGGCGACCCAGTTTAATATCCCACTTGCCATAATGGCCCGCCCACCACAGCTTGTGCACATCAGCCTTGAGCAGAAATTCATCTTCATCTCGCATACCCTCCAGACTGAACAGGCGATTGCGGATTTGTCGTTTATAATGAAAATCAAATTCATACGAGTCAGAGTAATTGGCAAAGACACCATCCAGATTGGCACTGATACGGGCCTTCCAGTCGCTATCGGTCGCATCGTAGTTGGCAAAAAGGCGCGCACGCGTCCAGGATGAAATTAATTCCTTGCGCGTACGTTGATCGGCCGGCAGCGCTGATTGGTAGCCATACACGGCCTGTCGCAAAAATCCGCCCCATTCCAGACCCGGTCCTGATTCTTCTGTGAATTCAGTGGATAAATCCGGAATTGCCAGGTCGGCTTCCCTTTGCCGGGTTTCGGAGCCGGGAGTCGGATTTATTTGATCTTCTGGGCCTTTTTGCTTCGGCAGTCGGAAGCGCTCGTTCTGGCGAGTTGTCCTGCCGCTGGAATTGGCATCCGGCTGCGTTTTTTCAGAGTCAAAATAACTCTCCTGCGCCCGGCCACCTCCAGCAACGATGACTAGCGCTAACAAAAACAGGACCGCTCTTGCCAATGGTCTGGCTGACCTGGACATACAAGTATTACTGGACCTGGCCATCCTTGAGTAATATCACCCGTCTGGCCCGCTGCACCACTCGATCGTCATGCGTACTGAACAGGAAAGCCGTTTGATAGCGATCGCACATTTCTTCCATAATATCGAGCAAGCGACCTGTATTCTCGCTATCCAGGTTCGCGGTGGGTTCATCAGCCAGGACGATCCGGGGCCGGGAAACCAGTGCGCGCGCCACCGCTACCCGTTGCTGCTGCCCGCCTGAGAGTTGACGCGGAAAACGATCGCCTAGATCCGCGAGACCAACATCGCTCAGGATCTGCTTTGCACGCTGCATTCTTTCTTTTTTCTGCACCCCTTGCAAGATTAATACGTACTCCACATTCTCCAGGGCCGTCAGAACCGGCAGCAGGTTGTAGGCCTGAAAGACAAAACCAATCTGATGTAAACGAAAATCGCTCAATTCATTCTGTTTAAGTTCGCCCAGCCTCTGTATGCCCACCTGAATGCTGCCGCGGTCTGGCCGATCCAGCGCACCAAGGCAATTCATCAGCGTGGTTTTACCGGATCCGGATGGCCCCACCAGGGCGCTGAATTCTCCCTCTTCCATATCCATGCTCAAGCCCCGTAAAGCCTGAATTTGCAGCTCACCCTGTTGAAAACTTTTGAATAAATCAATTATTTGAACAAGTTTCATATACAAGACTCCCTGGTTAACGATTATAAATTGCCCGGACCGGCTGGATGCGCACGGCTTTCACTCCAGGATAGATTGCAGCCAGCCCAGAAACCAGCGCTGTAACGCCCAGGGTCTCCAGAATATCTCCCAGGGTTAAATAAGGATAAATCACACTACCCATGCCCATTGTCGCCAGTCCGCTGGCCATACTACCCAAATCCAGACCACTGAAATAGAACCAGGCGCAGAGCGCGGACCCGGCCACAATCCCCAGCAAGGCCCCCCCGGCAGACAATAATAAGGCCTCCAGGAGAACCATACCGAACAAGTGCGCTCTTTTACCGCCGATTGCGCGTATCACGCCTATTTCACGAATGCGATCAAAAACGGACATGCTGACAGAATCAAACAGGATCAACACAAACCCGATCAGCATAATGAAATGGGCGATAAATCGAAATTGATTCGCCATATCAAAGATTTGAACGATGCCGGGCTCCAATTCCTTAAAAGATAATACTTCTACATTATTGTTGCCCTTGACAGCTTTTTGCAGGCTTGACTTGAGTCGGGCAGCATCATCCAGAGAAACAGTCCGAAAAACCAGGTAACTCAGGAGTGTATCGGTTCGATTGTAAAGCTGGCTCAAATCCTGCTGCCTTACTAACGCAATGGATTTGTCCATGTCCAGCGAGGGGGATGCAAAAATGCCGGCGACAATCGCCCGTTTTGATTTGAAATTGCCGCGCTCATCAGTAATACTGACGACCAGACTATCTCCTGGATCAACCTCCAGCTTGCGAGCATTTTCGCGTCCAATCACAAGCGGAATCCCGAAGCGATACAATGGCGCATTTGCTTGCAATTGGCGCTCATCCAGCAATGAACCCTGCTGAACCCATTCGTGAAAGATGCTGACACGATTCTCGCGCTCTGGATCTATACCGATCAGTTGAACCCCCTGACTGGCACTGCCGCTCTGCAGCAGACCTTCGCGCTCCAGCCGGGGGGCGTAATGCACACCTGGATCCAGAGCGCTAAATCGGGCTTGTAAAGCAGGCATTCCAGCGCTGGACAAGAAAAGGCCGTTTTGACGACTTCGGGCATACCCGGCCGGGCGCAATTGCACATGACCAATACCGGCATCAATCGTCAGGTGCACCATCGAATAGAAGAACGCGTTGATCGTAGCCAGCATAAACAGGATCCCCAGGCTGCCAAAGAAGGCAGCCGAAACAACCAACAAGGATCGGCCAGGCTGTCGGAGCACATTACGCCAGACCGGTTTGACAATCAGTTCATATAGACGATTCAGATTACTCATATCCCTAAATTGTGTTAATAATTTGTACCGGACTCAAGCGAAAGACGCGTCGGCAAGCCAGACCGGTAAAAATCCAGGCGGGGACGAGCAGGCTGGCAAGCGCTATCCACAACTCACCGGGATCCACAATGGCGGTAATGCGCGGCTGAAAACCCATATCCAGATACGCCTCGGCATATTCGCCACTAAATACAATCGGGTGAACATGCCAGTATTGACTCAAGAGGGAACCCAGCAGCAGGCCCAGTGCGGTGGCAGGCACCAGCACAAACAGCATTTCGGCAAATAACTGCAGCACAATGGTCCATTGGCGCGTTCCCATTGCCAGCATAATACCAAACTCGCGCTGGCGTTCCTGGATGGACATTTGCACATTATTGAAAACGCCGGCAGCCAGAATCAGAAGTAAAAAACCGATCAGCATTTCACCCTGCACCTGATCCAGCCATACCAGCTGAACAATACCGGGATTTAACTGATCCCAAAAATAAATTACCGGAGCATAGATTTTGGAATCTTCTGCCGCAACGGCTCCATCCCGGACCGGCGGAGCATAAGAGCGCCTTAGCTCTTGATACACTTTTTCAGCCTGCCGATAGTCGCCCACGCCGAGGCCGATCGATGTATAGCGCTCTACCTGGGCCGCACTTGTAGTCACATCGAACAATTGGTCAATGTCCGCTGCACTTAAATCATGAGACTGCAGGAACGATAAATCCGTATTGTTCGCCGCCAGTTTCACGTCTGGTGCAAACAACTCGCGCGCTCTTTCCAGGGAGATGACAACCGTAGCTGTATCCAGTTCCATATCCGCCGCCCGGTAGATTCCGCTCACCTGGACCTGGACAGACCCGATGGAGCCATCCAGTTGCGATGCGATCAATGCCAATTCGGAACCGATTTCCAATCCCAGCTGACGGGCCAATTGCTGGCCAACCAGGGCGTCCGCGGGCAAACGACCATAACGGCCTTGCCTGATTTTTGAGTCCAGGGTGGTGATTTGCCGTTCCACTGACCAGTCATACCCGCGAATATTTACCAGCCGCGAACTTTGACGATGATTCACTAACCCCGGCCCTTGCAGACGTCGCGCCAGAATCCGGACACCGCTAGTATCGGCCAGTTCTCTTAGCAAGCCGGGTTCGACCGTCATGGCCCGCGTCAAATCGTGATTGACGGGCCAGCCATACGCGGCCAGTTCTAGATAGCCGGTTTTGAGGCCCACGGTATGCCAGATCATATCCTGATGCACGCCAAAGGCGACAAAGCGAAATACAACCACCAGAAAGCTGCCGATTACAAACAGCAGCAATGTCACCATGGTTCGGCGCCGGTTGCGCCATACATTGCGAAGAGCCAGCCGGATCATAATTGCTCTAACGTTTCAGATTGGCTTTCGAAAAAATAGCCGAATCCAGCGCTTCCCTGAATTCAATCCGCACAAACTTGAGATAGGTGGTGGATTGCACATTTCCTTTGATCAGGGTGGTCATTTTCATCAGGGTGGGAATTTTGCGACCGCCCATGACTTCAAAACTGGAAAACTCTTGCAGTTTCTTCAAGCGATTTTGCTGATCGTAAAAGCGATATTCCAGAGGCATTCCGTCGCTCTGGCGTATACGGGCATCAATGTGCTTCCAAATAACAGCCGCCGCCGGCCGGGGCACCAGGCGAATATTCCATTCATCCGCGTGGGCTGCCTTTTGAAAGCTATGGTTGTAGTCGTCTGTCAAAGAGGAGCTTTTCATCAAATCATCATTCGAAAAATCCGAGCCCATCCACGCATTCTGCATCAAGGATCCTTCGATCTGGATTTCTTTGCCTAGCCGCGGCAAGTACTGCCACATGTTGCCCTTATCCTTTAGAAAGCGTATGCCGGCGTCTTTTTGCGGTTTGACAATCTTTAAGAAAAATCGATCCCCCGCCCGATCATCCCAGCTTTGAATCAGCATTTTACGCACAAAGTCCTTCTGCACAACCAGCAGCATTTCCCCGACGGAGGCCTTGCCCCTTAAATTCTCTTCTACCTTTTTAATAATCTCTTTGGCCGACACCTCGGCCTGTAGCCCGGCAACAGGTAACCAGGCGATAGCGCAGACCAGCGTCCACCGGAGCGGGCTCGTAATCGGTATCTGTCTCTTTTGGACCATGGATTTCATTGATTCCTCCTGTCCCGGACAACCCCCGGCCCGGATCGTTCCTGCCTGGCGCCAGGCGGGCGCAATCGGTCTGCGATCATTCCCAACAGCTCTTTTTGTTGCGCTTGCAACAACCTGGCATCCGGCTGAAAAAGGTAGTAGTGCAAACCAAAGCCATCCAACATACTGATGATGACTCGACTCAGGGCCCGTGGATGAATATCCGTACGAATACTGCCTTCCTGCTGACCTCTTTCCATCAAAGTCATAAAAAATTTCGTAAAGTGATCCAGCCAGGTCTTTAGATAGGTGTCCAGTTGCAAGCGCTGGCGCAGATCCTGATTGATAAAGGTTTCCAGGAACACGGGCAACAGGCCGATGAACTCATCCAGATCAGCAACCAGCTTTTCCAGACTCGCCAGTATCTGTTCCCGCGCAGGCAAACGATCAAGATCAGGGGCGTGAATTTGTTTATCAAATCCCAGAAAGACCAGCTCATACAGACCGATTAACAGCTCATCCTTGCTTTTATAATATTCATAGACTGTGCCCTTGCCGATACCGGCCGCGCTGGCAATTTGCTGCATTCTACTGGCATGATAGCCATTTTGGGCAAATACAGTTGCTGCCGCCATCAAGATGGCCTGCTTTTTTTGTTGCTTGTCAACCACCCTTGGGGCCATAGTCGATTTAATTATGACCGACCGTACGGTCAATAAAAAAGTGCAGTGCCAGGTGCCCGACCCGGATCACAGTAGGCACCGTGTCCTGGGAGCAAAATGCTCGACATTGGGCTCCGGTTTTTCAGGCTATCTACCAAGTTCATGGACCGCAAAAATTTTTTCAGCAAGGGAGTCCGGGATTTGGCGCGCGAATTCTACCAGTCACCAGTGGGCGCGATCATCGACCGCCAACTGAGCGGCCTGGCCAATCTATTGGATCCGCGCGGACTGAACACGATTTTGCCAGCTGCGGAAGTGCCGCCGGATGGGACTTTGGACACTCCATTCCAGCGCCCGCCCGGTGCGTTGGCCGATCCGGCCGACTTCCAGTCATCCTGTACGAATTGCGGTGATTGTATAACGGCCTGTCCATACGGGTCCATTTTCCGGACCGAGTCCAGCTACGGGCCAGTCCTGCAAACCGCGCAGATCGCCTGCCACCTCTGCGTTGATTACCCTTGCGTACAGGCCTGTAAGGACGGAGCCCTGCTGGCTTTTCCAGAGGACGAATGGCCTGTATTGGGCCAGGCGCATGTAATTGCTGCGAACTGTGTCAACACAGCAGCCAATCACCATCAACGCCGCCACAGTTCGGCGGGCAAACCGGTAACCTGCAGGGAGTGTCAACAAGTCTGTCCAGTGCCCGGCGCAGTTCATCATCCACGCGGTCAGCTGCCGCAGATTACGGCTGATTGCATCGGTTGCGGTCAATGTGTGGCAGTCTGTCCGGCCTTTGTGCCGGCCATTGAAATCCAGGATGCCTGAGGCGCCCGGTCAGATCCAATGCATTGGTGCCTAGATCAACTCCGTTCCCTTCAGCGCCAACCAGCCACCGTACTTTGGGTGGCGACTGCGTTGGGTCTGTCCATGACCGCCATATCGCCCGCAATCGGTCTAGTGGCCGGTTTGGCGCTCGCGCTGCTTTTCCGCCAATCGGACAAAAAGGGAGCGGTCAAGGCCGGCAAGTTTCTGCTCCAGATCGCCGTTGTGCTACTGGGCTTTCAATTACAAATTGCAACCGTCTTCAAGGTCGGCCGCAGCTCCATTCCTCTGACCGCGGTAACGATCAGCGCAGTACTGCTATTCGGTTTTTTGCTCGGCCGGCTTTTTCGCCTGGACCAAAAGTTGTCTACTCTGATCAGCAGCGGCACCGCGATCTGCGGCGGGAGCGCCATCGCAGCCATCGCTCCGGCAATCCAGGCCAGTGCTACCCAGATAGCGGTTTCAATGGGCATTGTCTTTATCCTGAACGCGGTCGCCCTTTTGATTTTTCCACCTTTGGGCAAAATGCTACACATGAGCCAGCAGCAATTTGGCCTATGGGCCGCCATCGCCATTCATGACACTAGTAGCGTGGTCGGGGCAACTGTCAGCTATGGCCAGGAAGCGGCCGCCATTGGTACAACTGTCAAACTGACCCGCGCTCTGTGGATTTTACCGCTCGCCTTTGTGATGGCCCGTATGCACAAATCCGCCGGCAAAGCGCGGTTGCCCTATTTTTTAGCCGGATTTGTGGCGGCATCCCTGCTGGCCAGCTACCTGCCCGCCTGGCACGAGTTGTGGGCGTGGCTAGCATTGACTGGCAAGCATCTAATGATCGGCATCCTGTTTTTGGTCGGACTCGGGCTGACGATTGAAGACCTGCAAACGGTCGGATTCCGGCCCTTGTTGGCCGCAATCGGCCTGTGGTTGTTTATTGGAATCGGATCGCTGATTCTGATCCTCTACTTTGATGCAGCCAGCTTTTTAAGTGCTTTCTAATGGTGACCGGCCAGGTTGGACTGCTTACGCCGCATAGCCCCAATCGTTCAGCACCATACCCCGATTCAAAAGCAAACTGGCTGGCAGTGCGGCGCCAGGTCGCACCAGGCCGGGGCCCCTGTGCATGGATCGCGGACCTGTCGAGGCACCGTACGATCCAGCCAGGATCCGTTAAAAGTCGGTCGACAGCGATTCTGCAACCGGAAAGGTGAACCTGATGCGTTTTTGGGGTGCAAGGATCCGGGCCACAGGCCTGTTCGCCGTATTAGTTTTAGCCGGACTGCAATGTTCCTGGATGGGAGAGGAAGTCAATAGCCTGGTGTCCGGCGAGACCCTGATTGATCGCAAGGCTGCTATTGCCCAGTTGCAAAACGGTCTTTTGATCAACAGCTCCGTTTGCCCAGGCAACTATTATGCCATGCTCTACGGCATCAATTACACCATCCCCACCCTGCTAGATCAGCCCATGTACACGCAGAGCAGCGTGGAAGTCTGCTCGCTTTTGTTGATGGCCGTACCCTGCAATCTGGACCTGAACTCAAGCAGCAATCCCTCCTGGTTTATTGGGCTCTATGCCACTGTGCTGCGCAATTGCGGCCTGCAAACCTATGATCCAACCGGCTCTTGAGAAATGGCTGTCGGCAATCAGGGCTTTTTTCTGTTGTTTTTTTTCGAAAAAACCGGTTTTTTTTTGGTGACACTTCAATTTATATAGTCACAGTTTCCGATTATTACGCAGAGGAGTCACATGCAATGAAATCATCGCGAGTTACTATTGCCGTCAGTCTTTTGATCGCCCTGCTGGCAGGCACACTGATCATCCCGCTGCGTGCCCAGGAAGATCCCAGCGACTCAACAACCAACACCAGTGACGAAAGCAAGCGAGTCGATAAAAAGCGGCTCT
Organism: Leptospiraceae bacterium; assembly: GCA_020441005.1. Lineage (GTDB taxonomy): Bacteria > Spirochaetota > Leptospiria > Leptospirales > Leptonemataceae > JAGRNA01. Next base: position 46,884 of record JAGRNA010000012.1, on the reverse strand, counting down.
GCCTGAACCGTAAAAACCAGCCCAATATCGGCGACAGCGACGTGCCCGTATTTTACAAAACAACCTGGGGCAACAACCCGCAGGAAGGCCAATACCGCCAGGAAATGGAGCGCCTGCTGCGCATTGAAATCTCGAATGTCAAGCGCGCCGTAGCTGACATTGAAAAAAAGCACGAAGCCCTGATCAATTTGTATCCATCCCTTTCTTCCAAGCAGGTGATCGTATTGGAAGATGTGCCGGGCGTGTGGCGCAACAACCTGTATGTGAATTCCAAGAAATTGATTGTATTTCATTATGATACTGAGAAGAAACTGGAATGCGTTGTGCTAGATTCCTTTGTACGCAATATTCACAACGACAACGACTATACCCGCAAATTGCTGCGCCTGTACTACCCCAATGTCCAGACCATGGAAATGGAGACCATCCGCCACAATTATGAGGAAGGCGGCACCCTGGATCATACCAGCCCGGAAGTCCAGCTGCGCGCCCTGCGTTTTGTGTTCCTGCAACTACGCACGGCACTGTACCGCATGGATATGATGATCGCGGCTTTTTATGACCGCCGCAACAAATTGAACTACTGGCAGATTGATCTCTAACTCTGACTCAAAGCACTTCTACTGTGACTTCCGGTAAGGCCGCTTATAGCGGCTTTACTTTAGTACAAGCATTTTGGCGGCCAGATCCTGGGCCGCGTCCTGACCCTCTAACAAGGCAACCAGCTCAAGACTAAAAGCGATCGCTGTTGCCGGCCCTCGCGAAGTCACAACCGTATCATCGGTAACAACTGCCGCTGGCAGTATCCGGATTGCGGGGTCTTTTAGCCCTTCCAGATGCCCGGGATAACTGGTTGCCTGACGACCCTCCAGGACCCCCGCTTTGGCCAGCACGACCGGTGCAGCACAGATTGCGGCTGTTATTTTGGCACAACGATGGAAATACTGCACGAGCTCGATCACGGCGGCATTATCGCGCAAATTGTGCGCCCCTGGCAAACCGCCAGGCAGCACAAGCATGTCAAAGCTGTCCTGCTCCTGAATTGCATCGGCCAGAGTACAATCGGTTTGTAGTTGAATGGCATGCGAGCCGGTTACACGGATGGAATCCATGCCAGCTGCAACTACATCCACTCCGGCCCGCCGCAGCACATCAATAATTGTAACTGCTTCAATCTCCTCAAAGCCCTCGGCCAGGATCGTTAGCACCTTCGGCACTGTTCGACTCCTAACCGACCCAGGGAGATTCGGCGCGCAGCTGATCTCTGAAATCCGGATGGGCAATACTGATTAACAGTTCAGCTCGTTCGCGTAGATTCTTGCCGTGCAGATTAACGGCGCCAAACTCGGTCACCACATAGTGCACGTCACCGCGACTGGTCACCACTCCCGCACCGGGCGTTAGATGGGTCTTGATGCGGGACAACTTGCCCTTGGCCGCCGTTGCCGGCAAAGCAATCACCGGTACACCGCCGGCGCTGCGCGAGGCGCCGCGGATAAAATCTACCTGGCCGCCAATACCGCTATAGATCCGGTCCCCGATGGAATCAGCGCAGACCTGACCGGTCAGATCGACTTCCAGAGCCGAATTGATGGCGGTCATACGATTATTTTGGGCAATGACAAATGGATCGTTCACATAATGACTGGGCCGGAATTCAAACAGGGGGTTGTTATCAATGTATGTGTACAAATCGCTGCTGCCCATTGCAAAGCTGGAAACAATTTTACCCCGATGCAGCCCCTTCTTCTGGTTGGTGATGACACCGCTTTCGAGCAACGGCAGCACCCCGTCGCTAAACATCTCCGTATGGATCCCCAGGTCGTTTTTATCTGTCAGCGCTTCGAGCACCGCGTTGGGGATCCCGCCAATGCCCATTTGCAGGGTGGCCCCGTCTTCGATTAATGCAGCTACATTGCGACCGATCTGTAACTCGACATCCGAGCAGGGCTTTTTGTCAAAGTTGAGCGGCGCGTCATCCGCTTCCACAATGCAGTTGACCTGACTGACATGGATAAAGCTGTCTCCCAGGCTGCGCGGCATGGATGGATTCACCTGCGCAATCACAAATTTGGCCATCTCGGTGCAGGGCTTGGTAATCGAGACCTCGATACCGTAGCTCATGTAGCCGTAGCGATCCGGCGGAGATACATTGATCAGCGCGACATCAATCGGCCAGTTACGATGCCGAACCAGGTTGGTAATCTCGCTCAGGAAGATGGGTATATAATCGGCGTTGCCTTTTTCGACCGCCTCGCGAACACCGGGTCCCAAAAACCAGGCATTGTTATATACTCCTTCATGGCCGCCGAATGGATTGTTGCCGAAAATAAGCAGGTGATTGAGTTCTATGCGCTCCAATGCGTCGGAACGCCGAATCAGCGCCTGCACCAGGGTTTCCGGCGCAGCCGCGTTGCCGTCCAAAAAGACCCGGTGGCCGTTTTGAATATTTCGCATGGCCTCATCTGCGCTGGTTTTTATCGCGTTGTAGCGTTCTTCCCATTTTTTCATCATCAGTGTGCACCCCGAAACATAGCTTGAACTCCGGCAGCCCTTTGTCAACCGAAGTTCCGCACTCCCGACTGTGCAATGCGCGATCAAGTTGCACGCCGAGCGTGGGCAAGGGAGCGAATGCATCTGGTAGCCCGGTCCGGATGGCTCTGCGCCACCGGCGGGGTGGACGATTCGCTGCAGGCAGCAAGAGTCTTACTGGTTTACACGGCCTTTCCGACTGTAAACCTGGTCGCATGCAGGACCGATCCTTGAAAAAAAGACCCTCCAGGCGATTGCTTTTGTTCTGGATCGTGCTGTTGATCGGGTCGCTCGCGGTACTAGCGACCTGTAGTCAGTTCCAGATCATTACCCGATCCAACTGCCGAACGGTCTCTGGTCTACCGGGACCGGAAGACTTCGCTCTGTCACAGAACGGCAACGATCGGCTGATTATTTCCAGCCAGGAACGGCGCAAGCGGGATGCAAAGGGCGAATTCGCTTACCAGGGTGCGATTTACAGCTACTACCTGGCAGGATCCAACAAGGGCCAGGTGATCCCGCTGGAATTCAAGGGCCGCGATGATTATCCCTTTAAGCCGCACGGCATCTACCTACGCCGCCAGGGATCGACCGAATTTCTATACGTCATCAATCATGCAACCTTGCAGCAGCACAGCATCGAGCAGTTCCGCTTGAAAAATGACACCCTCCAGTTTATCGAACGCTATCGCAGCGCAATGCTGGTTTCACCCAATGATCTGGTCACAAGCAATGATGGGCGGCACATTTATATCAGCAATGACCGGCTGCACAAGGGTTTCCTCGGCATGTTGGGCGATTTGCTGCGGGTGGGCACATCCAATGTAATTCATCTGGATCTTGACCGCAATCGATGGGAAGTGGCCGCCAGCGGACTCGCCTTTCCAAACGGTGTCGAGCTGGACCAGAATCATCTGTACGTGGCCACCACCCGCGGTCAGTCCTTGCTGGCTTTTGAACGGCGCAGCGACGGCACGATCGGACCTGAACAATTCGAAATTGATGTTAATAGCGGACTCGATAATCTGCTTTGGGAACGACCGGGCGTTCTAAACGTTGCCGCTCATCCGGACATTTTTGCTTTTCTGGATCACATCGATGACCCGACCAGCCATTCCCCCTCCGAGGCCTACCGCGTTTATGTGGATCAGTCTCGCTCCGTGGAACGTATCTGGTCCGATGACGGCAACCTGCTGGATGCATCATCCACAGCCCTGGTTACTAAAGGCCAGCTCATTGTGAGTCAGGTGTTTGATCCGGAGATTCTGATCTGTCAGATGTGAGGACTGGCCTGGGCAGATTCAGACCATAGACAATTTCCGCTTTGGATTTGCCTGCCAGCTGCACTGCATCCAGCATGACAGACTGCCCCTGCAGGTTGGCCGGCAAACGATTGTAGACAGTCGCGGAACAAACCAGCGCTGATTCGGTATAAGATTTGCACAGGCTTTCCAGGCGGGCTGCCGTGTTGACCGTATCGCCGATCACGGTGAACTCCTTGCGATCGCGGCTGCCCAGGGTTCCCATGGTGACCGGACCAAAGCTAATGCCGATACCGTTGGTAAAACTCTGCCGGCCGGCTTTTTGCCATTCCCTGTTCAAAAGCAGCAGTTCGGCCTTCATATCCAGCCCGGCGGCGGCAGCCGCTCCGCAAGGATCCGCAAGGTCGATTAAACCGCCAAACACAGCCATGATAGCATCACCGATGAACTTATCTACGACCCCGCCATGCTGTGTAATACAATTCACCATTTTGTCGAAGTATTCGTTTAACTGCGCGGCGACAACTTCCGGCTTTGTGCTTTCACTGTATTCGGTAAAAGATCTGATATCCGCAAACAAGACCGCCACCTCCTTGTTTTCGGCGAAATTTTCGGATCTAGCGCTGATGATTTTGTCCTTGATCTCGTTGCTGACAAATTGCCCGAACAGGCGGTCCAGGTGGTGCTTTTCTTTTTCTTCGCGCATAATTTTGATAATCAGTTGCCGGGCCTTATCAGAAAGCACGCCCACTAAAAAGCCGGAAAAAATCATAATGCCGGCCTTGATGGCATAAATCGGCAGGCCGGTAATATCCTGGAACAATATGTCGTCCGGAGAGCTGATTTGCAGCAGAAAATCACGACCGGCCCAATAGGCTGCAAAGTATTCAAGGCCGGCCAGAAAGCCGGCCAAAATTGAAAAATTGCGTTCAAACAGGAAACCGGTCATTATAATGGTAAATATATATAAATAAGATGGAACTCCGGTAATATAGGTTGCTGTGCCAGAAGGCAGCAGCAGATAACTGGCAGCGTAAGCGGCCATTGGCAGGGAGATGGCTGGAACAAAAATGATGTATTTATACAATCCCCTGATGAAACCCAGCCTGGCCATTGCATAGACAAAAAACCCGTACAGTCCGCAGCTGCTGCCCCAGATCGCCGGGATTTCATAGTACGGCATCAAACCGGTCTGACCCATCAGCCATAACATCAATCCCCCGGCCACGCCGAGTACACCGGCCAAAATTCCGCCCTTTTCCAGAGTTGAATGTATTTCATTATTGAGCAGCTCTTCATAGCCGTCTAACTCTCTTTGCCAATTCCTGTCCATGTTGCTCCCAGGCCTGTTTCCCGGCCACGCCGCAGCGCCATCCCGGATCTGCTGCCGACCACGAATGGTCCATATTTACAAACGACACCGGCCTGAAAACCAGGATCCTGCAGATTCAGACTGCTTTTGTCTGGATCGCCGGATTTTTCCTTTGCCTGCATCGCGATGGCATGAATTGTGCAAAATATCGCTGACCATGCCGGTTAGTCCCGGGACTGCCGCAATCATGGAATTCTGACTAGTATCTAAACAGAGGCTTGCCTGAATGCTCTCAAACCAACCAACCAGCAAACAGAACTGGCTAGACCGCTACTTTGGCATCAGCGCGGCGGGTTCCAGTATCAAAGTCGAAATCATCGCCGGAATCACCACCTTTCTGACCATGGCTTATATTATTGTGGTGCAACCCGCCGTATTATCGGGTCAATTCACCAACCAGCCGACCGGGATGGACTTCGGCTCGGTGATGACGGCCACCTGCCTTTCAGCCGCCGTAGCGACCCTGATCATGGCCTTGATGGCCCGCTATCCGATCGCTCTGGCACCCGGCATGGGGGCCAACTTCTTCTTCGTGATCACCGTTATCCCCGGCGCCCTGGCCGCCGGATTTCAAAACGCCTGGAATGTAGCCCTGGGTGTGATTCTGATCGCGGGTGTCCTGTTTGTGCTGGTTTCGGTGAGCGGACTGCGCCAGCTATTAATGGATGCCATCAGCCCCAATCTGAAGCACGCGATTGCGGTCGGCATTGGCCTGTTCATTGCTTTCATCGGATTTCAAAACGCCGGCCTGATCGAGGCCGATCCAGGCACCGGGGTCAGACTTAATTCCAGCTTTGCCTCCCCGGATATTCTGGTTTTTTTTGCCGGTCTGATTCTCAGCTCGGCCTTGATTGTACACAACCGCAAAGGCGCTATTTTGATCGGCATGCTCTTCGCGACCGCCCTGACTATTGGACTGGACGAGCTAATCCCCTATCTGCCCGCAAGTTATGTCAACAGTAAAGTAGTGCAGGAGTCCATGCTGTTGCAGCGCTTTAGCATGAGCAGCCACATCCTTTCCTGGCCGCCCTCGGTCGCGCCGACTTTCCTGGCCGTCGATTGGTGGTCGGCCCTGAGCAGCAGTATGGTACCGTTTATCATCATGTTTCTGTTCGTCGATATCTTCGATACTATGGGAACGCTACTCGCCGTTGGTCAAGCCGGGGGCTTTCTCAAAAACGGCCAACTGCCGCGCGCCAACCGCGCCTTTTTAGCAGATGCATTTGGCACGGTGATCGGAGCCCTTTTTGGAACCAGCACGGTGACAGCCTATATCGAAAGCGCCGCCGGAGTAGAGCAAGGCGGACGAACCGGCCTGACGGCGGTGGTCATTGCCCTGTGTTTTTTGGGGGCCCTGTTTTTAAGCCCGCTGATTATCATGGTGGGCAGCTATCCGCCGATCACAGCGCCGGCGCTGGTCATTGTGGGCGGTATGATGCTCAAAAATATCAGCGCCCTGGAACTGGGCGATTTCAGCGAATTTCTACCGGCCTTTGTTGTTATTCTGGGAATTCCTCTTTCTTACAGTATCGCTGACGGGATCGCGCTGGGGTTTATCACCTACCCGATCACCAAGCTGGTGAGCGGACGCTACAAAGAGGCTCATTGGCTAAAATACATCCTGACCGTCCTGATGATTCTGTATTTCATCTTTTTGCGCACGAAATACTAACCCGGAATTGCATAATTTGCCAGATTGAACTATTCTAAATAAAAAATGATGGCAATCCAGGGACAAATCCGGCAGAATGACCGCCGCTTCCGTTGACCGGCTATCGGAAGGCGGGGCGACATATTATAGAAACTAGGAGAATCCTGAATGCATACGAAATTACAGAAACCCCTTTTGGCTCTGGCGGGAGTTGCGATCATCGCCGCTTGCTCCAGCGTCAAGACTGACCCGGACATTATGAAAGCAATCGAGGCCACCGTGCAAAATTGCAAAATCGAAGAGCGCTATGGCTGGGCCAAAGACTGTAAAAATAACGAAAAAGAGACCCTGAAAAAGCTGATTGAAGACAAGGGCCAGGCAGCTTCGCTCGGCAGCCTGGCAACCGCCCTGGGATCAGAAGATTTGAAAACCCGCGCTGTTGCTGCTGATCGACTATACGATAACTACCGCTCCATCAGCGAACTGGAAAAAAATCCGCAGGCCATTGATGGCGCTGCCGTGGATCTGCTAATTGCAAACCTGGGCAAGTTCAGCGAGTATGCATCATTTTACGCCGCCCGCTCCACCACCTGGCTGGCCATGATGACTGGCAAAGAGAGCGCCTTGTATGCCATGCTGGACAAGCATCCCAATGAAGCCGCCAAAACCGAAGCCTACCGCAACCTGATGCGCTATGGCCGCATGACCGCTTTCCCGAAAATCAAGGAATTGGCCGGCAGCTCGGACGACAAAATCGCTCTGGCAGCGGTTACTGCCCCGCGCGACATGTACAAATACAATGAGCAGGAGCGCTCCGAAATCTGTGATTGGGCCGCGCCAATGATGAGCAACAGCAATGAAAACATAGCTGCCCGCGCCGCTCAAATCCTGGCCTTGCGCTGCAAGGGCGAGTACATTGACAAGGTGCTGGACGAAGCCGAAAAGCGCGCCGGTGCGGATGGCCTGAAGCAACCCTTTGCCAGCGTTTTGACCAACTTTACCTTCTCCTGCGAGGGTTTCCTCGGATCCAAACCAACCGGCAGCGCAGAACAGTGCAAGCGCAAGGAAGAGCTAAAAGCCAAAATCAGCAAGTAGATCGCGGCCCGAGAATGGCACAGAAAGGGGTTGCCCATCCGTCGGCAGCCCTTTTCCTTTGACGACTGCCGCGTGTTGGCCCGCGACCAGGATCCAAGGGCGCGGTCAGCAAAGGCATTGCCCATGAAACCGCGCCTACTGCTCATAGCCACGATCGGTTGTGCCTGGCTTTGCAGCACAACAATAGCGCTGCTGGCCGGCCTTTTGGCCTCCCTGCCGACCGGTCTCTTGTTACTCGCCTGTATCGCCCTTTTGACGGTCGCCTGGCTCGCCCCCTGGCGCCAGAGCAAGGCTGAGTTGCCCGCATTGGCCAAAATAGTCCTCTACTGGATCCTGAGCGGGTCTAGCTACTGGTTGGGCAACTATGCCGCCTTGCAAAGCGCTTACAGCCGCAAATTCGCGGCCTTGATCATGCCCTGGAATTATGACGGAATCCTGAGCGTTAGCCTGGCTGGCTGGTTCTTGACAGTGCTGATCGGGATTATTAGCAGTACGCTCACCTGGATGCTTTTATACCGCCGCACCTAGGGTATCTGTACTTATTATAAAGGATCCCGGAGTTCCGAGCGGTCGCCCATTTTTTATCAATAATGCTGAATAGTAAGGCAAAAGGTACTTGCTTTTATTTTGCAGTGCCCCAAAATTCGGCGTACACTGTAATTTTGGCGCCCATACTCTGGCATCATAATTGCATATAATTGCAAAGCATAGACATTTGCAAAAAATAAATGGAGGCATAGTATATGCGTAAACATATCAAATGGGTTGTTCTGGGTGTAGTGTTCACCAGCGCACCGGCCCTGATGGCAGAAGAACTGCCAGAAGCCAGCGTTGACGTTACCCTCGGATTTGCATCAACCTACATGTTCCGTGGAAAAGATTTGAATGCGGCAAGTATCAACAACCAAAGGGCTCAAAAGGACAAGGGTCGCACCGAAGCCTGGGTTTTCCAGCCTGATCTGACCTTTAACACCCCTGTCGAAGGACTGAGTTTTGGCTTGTGGGGCAACTTTGCGATTAGCAATCGCGAGGACACAGACACAACTGGTTTTTTACAGCAAGGTCCAAAGAATATCAGTTCTGCGTCAAGCAATACACTGACATTTAATGAATCAGTCTCTTCTACGGACGCTTTACGGGTCTTAGAGTCGCTACGGGCAACTCCGTTTACTTCCCTGGGAAGTGGCGGAACACCTAGCTTACAATATCCAGCTTGTGCTGCCACTACTACTTGCGTTCCGGGTTTTTACAAGGAGCAAAACGGTCTAAAGCGCCTTGACGAGGTGGACTACACTATCGCATACGAGCGTGAGACTTCCATTGGTACCTTGGGTGTTGGTGCTTACTATTACACCTATCCCAACGTAACTGCCAAAGCCAGTGCGGACCAGGAAGTCTATGTCAGCTACGGTCTGCCAAACCTGCCAATCAGTTTCTCATTCATAACTGATGTTGGGGGCTCTGGTTCCTCCACTGGAGGCAACTCAAGCAATTATCTGGAAATCGCCTATGGTGATGGTATGGACATTGCTGACGGCGTGGCCTTGAACTGGGGCTTGTCCGGATTATATGCCTGGAAGTCCTACTTGCAAGGTGTGCAGTCCGTTGACGCTTCTATTGGTATCGACGTGCAAGGTTTCTTCGCTAACCTGAATGTAACCATGCGCCCGGATGTACGCTTTCATGAAGCAACATCGACCGCAGGCACTGAAAACCTGCCACTGGAGTGGATGGGCAGCGATAAACGTGGCGACGGGCTGATCATAGACCAGTCGCAAAATAGCGGGCCTGTGAATGATTGGATTAATCGTGCTATCTCCGGTCAGATTCCAGGTATTAATGGAGTAAGCAGCTATGTACCAACCAACACATTAGGTTACAGCTACACTTACACTCCGCGTCAAAAACTGCCCCGTTATGTTTACTGGGTAGAACTGGGATACGGTTTCAGCATCTAATTGTTGATACCAAACCCCGATTCAGGGAAGGGCTGTCTGCTGAGCAGGCGGCCCTTTTTTGTGCCTTGCTGGCCTGGGGACCCGGGCGGGCCCATGGGCCGCTTTTCCGGACGGGATCAAACCATCCATCAGCAAAACAGGATGCGGCTTTGAGCCAAATTGACCGATCCTGTGAACAGGATTGGTATCATGGCCCACACTCGCTATCTGCTCACATCCGGAATCGGCTTGACCCTGCTGGGCAGCGCGATTCTGGCATATGCCTGTCACGGCTCCGATCAGCGCCAGGTTATCGATCAACCAGTCAGCAATGTAAATTACCCGCCCCTGCTAGTCGATGAGGCGCGATTTCTGGCGCCGGCCCGCCAGGCAGACGACCCGGCCAGCGAATCTGCGCCCCCAGACCAGGCGGATCCGAGCCTGCATGGCGGTGCATCAACAACCAACACCCGCGACGTCCCGGCCTCCCGACAGACCAGCGGATTCGATGAAGCCGATCCGGGACGCACAAACCCGCCATCAAGGCCGGCAACCGGTTCCTCGATCTGGGAAAATCCCGAATGGCGATCAAAAAACAGCACTCCAACCGACGTGGTCGCAGAGCACAATCCAGCCCTGCGGAACAATGATACCGCCGTGCTCATAGACCGGCCCGCGGACGCCTTAAGCCCTGAGCGGTCGACAAGGCGGCGGTCCGCTAACGAAACCAGCTCTGCTCCGTCCCGAGACCGGCCTGGCGACTCGGTCGCTCTGCAAATACCGGTGCTATGCTATCATCACAGCTATGAACCCGGCCAGGGACCAAAGGACTTCAATATTCCGCCGACGCGGCTACGACGCGAGCTGCAATTCTTGAAGTCCCAGGGCTATCGCACGATATCACTCTACCAGTTACAGCAGTTTGTTCAAGGACGAACCGTGCAGTTGCCCGAGCGGCCTTTTGTGCTCAGCTTTGATGACGGATCGCGCTCCAACTACACCAGTGTGCTGCCCATTCTGCGAGGTCTGGGCATGCAGGCAGTGGCTTTTGTGTATCCGGGCATCATCGGCAAGGGCAAGCGGAATTATCTGAGCTGGACAGAGTTAGAAGCACTGCAAAAAAGCGGTCATTTTGAAATCGGATCGCACACCCTCAACCATCCCCGCCTGCCGGAGCATTCAGAAACAGAAATTCGACGGCAGCTCTTGCAATCGCGGCGCATTCTGGAAGAGAAACTGGGCATATCGGTGCGCGCCCTGGCCTACCCCTTTGGGGTATATGATCAACGCGTCATTCGACTGGCAGCTGCCAGCGGCTACGAGCTGGCCTTTACCATTCATCCGGGCGGCAATGCTGCCCATAGCAATCCCCTGACCTTGAATCGCTTTATGGTGCGTCAATTTCATAGCCAGCAGCAGATTTTGGCCGGGCTGCAAATGCGCGGCGCGCCTTTGGTCCGTCTGGATCCGCCTCCCGGATCGCGAGTCGCAACCGGGCAACAGATCCGCTTGCCGCTGGGTGACTTCCAGCCAGTGTCCGTGCGTTTAGGCCAGCAACCAGTGGCCTATCGCATCCAGAATGGCATTCTGACAGCACACCTGCCGCGCATTAAATCCAGCCTGGGCTACCTGCCGCTGAGTCTACGCTTGCGCGATGCGCAAAACCACAGCGTGTATCAGGAAGTGTTATACCTGGATGACAAGCGACTCTAGCAACACCTCTGCTGCTGTGAGCTGCCTGTTCACGCCCGCTAGCAACGCAGTAACGGATAACCGCAACGGGGCGACCCATGCCTGAACGCCCGATCGTGATGTGCCTCGGCGCGGGAACGCATCAATTGGAGCTGATTGCAGCGATTTTGGCGCGCGGCTTTGATTGCCTGGCCGTGGATCGCAACCCGGCAGCCGTTGGCTTTAGCGAGGCGGTGACGCCGCTACACTCGGATTTGACGGATGTGCGCGGCATCTTGCGGCGGCTAGCGCCTGCGATCCGCCAGCGCTTGATTGGAGTCACCAGCCGTTCCTTTGGCGCAGTGCGCCAGGCGCAGCAGGAATTGACAACCCGACTGGAACTGCCCGGCATGACTGCCGCACCAGACCAGGCACCCAACTGGGCTTTGCTGACCGATAAACGCGCTTACAAACAGTTTTTTGGCGACCTGGGCATCCCTGTTCCGCGCCAGTTCAACTGGTCGGATCCGCCGGCTCGCCAGCAGTTGCTGGATTGGCCCTCTCCGCTGTTGGCCCGCCCTGTCGCCGGCCATGCCAAACAGGACATGCATATCCTGAACGACAAGGACCAGCGCCGGCGCTTTCTGGAAGCCCATCAAGCGCACGCAAAAGACTGGCTGGTCGAGGAGCTGCTGGCAGCCCGCCGCGAATTGACCGTGCTGGCCTGGGTCGTGCAGGGGGAAGTCATTCTGATCAGTATCAGCGCTAAAATCACCTCCGCCAGCCCCCCCCGGTTTATTGAACTGGGCCATGATTTTCCCTTGCCGGTCAGTCTGGCAGTGGCCAGGCACATTGAATCGCTATTGCAGCGCATGGCCCAGGCAGCCGGTCTGGACAATACGCCCCTGGTAGCCGAATTTCTATATGACGATCCGCCGGCGGAGGATTCGCTTTGGCTGGTTGAGTGGGCCGCTGAAAGCGGCGGCGAACTGCTAGTAGATCAGCTCCTGGCGGCCCTCGATCCGGGCTACCATTACTTCGATCGCTTGCTGGATCTGCATTTGCTGCCAGCCTGGCGGCGCTATCGACCGTCAGATTTCAGACGCACTCCCTGGACCGATAGCCAGCGAGCGGCCTGTGTGCGCTATGTGGCGCCCCAGGCGGGCCTGTACCAGGGCATCCAGTGGCCCCCGGAATTACTCGCTGACCGCCGGCTGCTGTACCGCACCGAGTTCCATGCTGTCGGCCAACAGCTGGATTTTAAAGACGGCAACCGGGCCCGACCGGCGGCTTTTGTGGTCGCGGACGAACGCAGCCGGGCCCGGGAACTCTTTCATTGGGCCGACCGCATGCAGGCTGCCAGCCGCCTGATTCTGCTGGACCCCCACTGACCCGGATAGATCCTTTCTTGTAACCTGATGCAAAGCGAATCCAGAGACCAGCCACATCCAACGGAACCATTCCAGGCCAATGTCGAGTCATGGGATCGTCATTATCGACGCGACCGGGCCCGTCAATCCTACCCTGATGAGAATCTGGTGCGCCTTTTGCGCGGCATTGAACCCGGCGCCGCCCTTGATTGGGGCTGCGGTAGCGGTCGTCACCTGCAACTGTTGCATGAATTGGGTTTTGGGCCGGTTTGCGGCCTGGACAGCAGCGCCGCATCGATTCAAATTTGTCGGGAACGTTTTCCTGGCGCCATTGTGCGGCAATTCAGGCCCCCGTCCGAATCCAGTCCAGGCGACCTGCGCCTGCCCTTTGATCAGTCCCGCTTTCAAGTGATTGTACTATGGGGCGTACTACACTATAATACCGCTGCCCTGCAGCACACGATGCTTGCTGCAGCCCGCAACGCCCTGCAGGGCGGAGGAACCTTGCTCGGCACCCTGCGCAGCGATCAGGACACCCACTACCAGGGCAACATGGACATCAACACAGCGCCGATTCAGTTTTTTAGCGAGCGCGAATGCCGCGCTGTCCTGGGACAGCACTTTGAGCGCGTCGAATTGGGCTTTCTGGAACGCAGACCGGTCGGTGAACTCGAGCGCCGGGTATGCCATTGGATATTTCGTTGCCATTAAATGACAGAATTGAACCATTTCGACCGTTTTTATACCCTTTATTAAAAAAGGGTGGACAGAGCCCAAATATGTGTTCTCCTTAGCCATCAAATGATCGCCTGGATTTGATCACCGACATGTCAGCGCACACACCACAGGAAATGCAAGCCATTGTAGATGCCAGCGCCGAGGCCTGGAACCTGTTTGTGCGCACCGGGCTTGAGACTTCAATCTACGACCAGTTGCGCCAGGTCTATTTACCGCGCGAAGCCGGTCAGATCTGTCTTTTACATTTATACTTGAGTACGTTCGACACCGCCGAGCGTCAGTCCATGCACCGCGATTCCGAATTGTTTTTGCATTACGCCTCCGGTTTTATCAAGGAATTGTTGCCGACCAATCACCTGAATCCGGAATACCGCCAATACAATCAAAAGGTGTTTTGCAAAGTAATTCGCCGCATCATGCGCCATAACAGCTATCGCCAGTCGCAGGACGCGATCGAAATCACCGAATATATTCTGGGAGCCCTGGAGCTGACCCGCAGTATGAATTGCATGATTCTCACCTGGGATCGCTACCGGGAATTCGCGCATCGCCACCACCCGGACCTGCTGTATCAATCCATGCTAATCGCCTGAAATAACGGGACTTTGGCCGGTCCTGGCCAGCCAGCTAGAGTATTCCGGGGAACGAAAGTAAGCGTAAGGCTTGCCCTCTTGCAGACAGACGAAGGTAATCTTGCAATCAATAATCTCGCGCTTGGCGCCGCTAACCGGAATGTGCACCCATGCCCGCGTACGGATAGATATCGAAGAGCGACCCGTATTCAGGATTTTGCAGTAGATCGCCAGCGCGTCGCCCCGTTTAGCTGGCGCCTTGAAGAAAACGTCTTCCAGCTTCAGGGTCACAAAGTTCGCATATCCGATCTTGTCCATTAAATAGGCCGCCGAGGCCTCGTCTAACCAGGCAAGCATTGCGCCGCCAAACAGGTTCCCAAAATAATTCAAATCCTTTTCCATTACCAGATGACGCGTGGCCAGTTCGTAGCCCTCCTGGATTACGGTCAGATCGCCTTTTTGCGCGTCAAGTTGCATGGAATCATTCATCGCTGTCATACTCCCCGATAATAAAATCAATGCAATCCAGAATCTCATAGCGCTGTTGGCGCACAAGTTCCACATCCCGCTGGCGCGTAATTTCGATTACGGAATCACGCAACCATAAAGCGGCGGCCCGCAGTCCCATGAAATGGCGGTTGGCCACCCGCCACAAGCGAGCCATCAGGTAGATGGAAAGCAGTGCCAGTCCGACGGTCAAGAGCGCGAGGTAACCTTGCAGCGCAGCTACAAAGCCTGCCAGCCAGGCAAATCCGTGAGTCGCGCAAAAGGCCGTCGTCCATGCTAGCAGCCAGGGCAGGCCATACACATAGATCAGACAGCCCAACAAAGCGCCAAAGACAGGATAGGTGCTAAAGGCTGTGATAATCGCGGCAATCAGGGCTGATTCGTCGCCGTCCACCTTGGGCTTCTTTTTAACCTTGATGGTATAATAACGCGCCAGGCGTCCCATACGATGCGGTAAAAAATTGAATAGTTTGCCATAGATGATGAAGGGCAGATTGATGAGCGATCGCAGCACAGCTCCTAAATGAAAGCCAAACTCGGCCCAGCCATGTTCACGGCGCACCAGGCCATCAACCAGTCGCAAGCGCTTGAGCTCCTTGCGATAGGTATCCAGTTTGAGTTTCAATTCTTCGAGACGCGTTCGGCCGGCTGTCGTCAGGCTGGCTTTTTGAAAGCAATCGGCCAGCATTTTGCTCAGGTGATATTTTTCCCTGATGTTCTTGTAGGCGCCCATGAACTTGGAAGGGGTCAGCACATATAAAGCGGTAGCGTCATCAATCAGACTAATCAAGTCCCGATCACTAATAGAGATAATGATACTCTCGATTTCCCGCTGCATGCGCTCCTTGCCCCTGACCAGCAGCTTCTTTTCCACTTTGATCTGTTCAGACAAACTAAGGCTCAAAAAGTCATCCGGTATTTTGTCCAGGTTATTGAGTTTGAAAGGTTTGCCAAAGATAATCACAGCCGAACTTTGAAACTTGTTGATCCGGTCGTAAAAGAATCCAAAAGGTACGATGCGCAAATTCAGTTTGTAATTAAATTCTCGCTCCGCCTGCAAGGCGATGTGCATGAAACCCAGTTTGATCTTGTTTAGCTTGCGACTGTCCGTCGAGCGACCCTCACCAAAGATATTATACAATCGGCCCTGCACCAAAAGCTCGACCGTTTCACGCACTGCCTCCGCGTTGGCTTGCCGCCGTTCTTCTTCGGTCGAGCCGGTTATATCCTGGTCCTGTCTGCGGGCGATGGGAATCAACATCATGTACTGCCGCAGAAGCTGACCTAAAAAAGGCCAATTGGTAATCACGTCCTTCGCGGCCGAGGCCACCGGATGACGCACCGCATTGAGCAAATGCAGGTAATCGAGGTACGAATTGGGATGATTACCGACCAGCATTACCGAACCGTCCGGCGGAATGTTTTCCAGACCAATCGCCTGGATCTCGGTATGCTGGGTATGCAAAACCAGGCGAAAGAAACTGCGGAACATATAGTAAATCGGATGGGCCTTGCGTCGCACAGAACTGATGCCGTGATAGACCCGGGCCCGGTGACTGCCGGTTTCGCGCTTGAATTTATGCCATATGCGTTTGACTGGGTTCATTGCAGCACTCCTGCCATTGTCGATCGATCGGTTCGCACCGCTGCCTCGGGAACAGACCAGCCGCGCCGGCGAGCATCTGCCAGGACCGCCTTCCAGTCCAGACCCATCTGGGCACAAAGCTGATGCAAATAGGGCCGGTCTACCAGCCCGGGATGCGGCAGACAGAGTTCTGGATGGTTTTGGCAATGATCACCAAATACTAAAATATCTATATCGATTTCGCGGGGTCCATAGCGGGCGCGTTTTTTGCGGCCTAATTGACGCTCCAGATCCTTGATTTGCTGCAGCAGGGCCGGCGCTGCAGCGCGGCTGGCTCCAACAACAATCTGGTTCAGAAATTCACCCTGGCAGGGTTCGAGCAAAGGCGGATTTGGCAGCTCCCGGGAGATGCGCTTGATAGCAAAATGCGGCAATGCATCCAGGGCCTGGCGCGCTTGTGCCAGCATCAGCGATCGGTCCCCCAGGTTGCTTCCCAGGGAAAGCCAGACCGACACCTCGAGTCCGGACTGCATCAAGCCGGCCCCCATGGTCCCAGGTTGCGGCTTTGAATATCGGCGTGAATCTGTTCGCGATAGTCGGGCATCTGGATCGGAAACTCGCGGCACATCTCGCGCAGACGGCTGAGCACCCGTCCACCGGCAATGCCGCGCCACGATTCCATGGGTTCATTGGAGGTAAACACAGTCAATAAATCGTTCTCGTAGCGCGTATCAATCAGATCGTACAATACCTGGTTGGCCCATTCCGTCTCTCGTTGCACGCCCAGATCATCAATCACCAGCGCTGGGACGCTGCCTAGCTCGGCCTCGATTTTCTTGCCGGCGCCATAGATATCAGAGTTGGGATTGAAAGTGGACTGTAAGCGGCCCAGAATGTCCCGACTGATCTTGGCATATTTTACCGGCAGCACGAAGACCCGCAGGATTTCGTTTAAAATCGCGCAGGATAGCAATGTTTTGCCGCAGCCCGTGGGACCGTACAAATAGAGACCCTTGACCGAATCGGGATGATCCATATGCGCAATCAGCTCGATGGATTGCTCCACGGCCAGCATCAAATCGGTATGGACCTGATCCGGGCGAATGGAACTAAAGAAACTGCCCTGGTAGCGCCGGGGGATGTCGGAGCGCTTGTATAAATGGCGCAGACGTTCCAGTTTGACGCGCGCTGGTCGCGAGGGACAAGCCCGCATTGTACGGCCCGACCGGTCGCTGTACATCCAGGGCGCCTGACCATCGCAGCGCGTCAAACGTTCCTGACAGCCGCAAAGCTCATAAGTTCCGGCATCACGCCCGCCTTGCCCCGGATTCAGGTTACTTTCGAAAACAATTCCCAGGTCCTGACACGCTTTACACTGCGGCTGGAACGGTTTGCCCAAACGAGTCGTCAGAATCGAATTCAGCAGGCTATTATCGGGATCCAGACTCATTATTTGGACATATGCTGCAACAAAAAGAGCAGCGCCTCCTGGTCGATTAAGCGCGCCCAGCGCCCGCGTGAACGGATAAAGTTATGATCCGCCTTTTCAATCAGGCGCAATTGTACACGACCGGGTACGATCCGATCAGCCTGCATGGCAAAATTAACGCTTTGACTAAAAGGCACCAGATTATCGTCTTTGCCGTGAATCAACAGCATGGGCGGCATGGCTGGGTGAATTTTTTCAATTGGCGCATAATACCGCAAGGACTGAATAAAGCGATCCATTGGATTCAGACCACGTTGCCCGGAGTCCAGGCGGGGATCATCATCATTGATCTCGGGCACATAATTTCGAAACAGCTCCATCAAGCGGTTATCTTTATAGTAAACCAGATTGGCCGGATCAAGCGGGGCATAATAGGCTACAACGCTCTTGATCGGAATGCTATGCGCGCGCGATAATTCCAGGGCAGAGAGCACAGCCAGATGACCGCCAGAGGAATAACCGACGAGCGCAATTTCGTCGGCCGGAAAGCCAAACTCGGCGGCTCGTTGATGGATGGTTCGAATCGCCGTCAGGCAGTCATCCAGCAACTGCTGCCCGCGATACCGGGGTGCGGTGCGGTGTTCGATAGAGAAGGCCCGTAATCCGGCTTCCTGCAGGGGATAATGCCAATCGCTATAGATCGGCAAGGCGGATCCACCAGCCTGCCAGCCGCCGCCATGAATAAAGATCACCGCGCCGCGTGCGGCCGCCTCCGGGCGGGGGTAGACGGTAATGTGCAGTCGTTCCGGCTGGGTGGCATATACAATTTGGCGGGTACCCTCCGGTTGATAAAACAGGACCTGGGGGGCTGTTTGTCGGCAACCGCACGGCGCAAGCAAAGCCAGACCGGGCATTGCGAACAGGAGTATCCGGACAATCAGGTGACGCATCGTAATCCAGGTTCCAGTTGGCCTGGAATACTCCAGAATTTGCCCTTGCCATCTGCTTACAAATGAATTTTCCCGCTAAAAAAGCTTTTCCCTTGCCGCAGGGCCCATAGATGATTCTGTACTAGACTGTAAGCGCCCTGGTCCAAAGCCTGACGGGCGGTGCCTGGTCGGAAGAAAGGGCAGCACGAATGCGTAGCGCCAAAGAGCCGCCTTCATTCTACGGGTAACAGTTTACCATGGCGCCGCAGATTACGCTGCAAATAACGTGTCGGTTGACCGGCGGCCAGATATTGCTGATCTGCCGGACTCAACTGCTCATCTAAAAGATCGGCCACAACCAGACGGGCAGTCAAGCCGCTTGTCAGGATTCCTCTGGAAGCATGGGCCAGGCTGATGCCTGTTTGCGGCCAGGCCTGCACCCGGGGCCACCGCTGCAGCCAGGCATGCATCTGGTGGGGATTCTGATCCAGGCTGGTCTGCAGGCTCTCCAAATGCGGCAAGCGACCGGCTAATAGAAAGCGGTCCGGGGAGGAAGATCGAAAGGATACTCGCCCTGGGTTGGTCTCCACGTTTGCTTTTGGCAAGGCCGGCAAGGTTCGACGCGCCATCTCATACAGGCGCTGGTGCTGGGCTGGAATCAATTCAGTCCGGGTATTCCAGTGCTCAAAGGTGGCCCCGATCACCTGGCAA
This sequence comes from Leptospiraceae bacterium, assembly GCA_020441005.1. GTDB lineage: Bacteria > Spirochaetota > Leptospiria > Leptospirales > Leptonemataceae > JAGRNA01. The sequence goes on along the minus strand of JAGRNA010000012.1, from coordinate 27,523 downwards.
ACGGCTGCGTCACCCGGGCTCTGAAAGCGCTCGGCAGATGGCGGCAGGCAGGGACTGATGTAGCCTTCGTAACTAACGGGACAGTTCAACTCGGTCAAAGCCTGCCCGGCCTGCAAATACAGCAGTTGTCCACGCACCGGAATCACCGGTAACCAGGCTGCCGCGGATATTGAGCGCACGGCACTCGCCTGGGCCAGCAGTACATAGCGGGATTCATAGTGCTTTCCATTTTGACAGCCCAGGCGCCAGGTTTTGGCGTCTGGTTGCCACCGGGCACTATGGACGATCTGTTCATAAATTACATTAATACGCGGCCCTTGCAGTCTTAGTTCGGTCAGCCGCCGCGGATAGAGCATGCCGGCCTGCGGGAAAAACAGGCCGCCGCAGGCCATATGCGTTCCGGCGATTGCGCTTAGCTCTGCGGCAGAGCACCAGCGCGCCAGGTCCGACGGCAAATACTCAAGGGCGGATCGCAAACGTTTTTCGCTGGCCGGACTATGCGCCAGTTGAATTGCTCCGTTCTGTCTCTGCGGCAGCCGGCACTCGGCGAGCAGCGGATCGCTCAGCAGTTCCCGTAAAGATCGTAAATAAAATTGAGTAGTGCTCGTCAACTGCGCTGTGGCATGCGGCATCCAGATCCCGGCCGGGTTGCCCGATGCTGCCAGAGCGTGCGCGCTGAGAGCCTCCAGGACGATAACTGTTAACCCGCGCTTTTGCAGTTCAAAGGCCAGAGCGCTGCCGGCCAGACCGGCGCCGATTACAATCGCATCGGCAGCTGTTTCCCGGGCAGACATTGACCAACAGCTCGACTACAAGCGGGTATGGATAAAGGCGCAAATACGATCCGGATCCAGATCACGCCGCGCTATATCACGGGCATTTTTTCCAAAGCGCAAGCGCAGCTGATCGGATACAATCATTTGACGCAGTTTGTCGCTCAAATCATCGCGATTGCCGGGTTCTATCACAAAGCCGGAAACGCCATGGCGCACAATTTCGTCGACTCCGCCCACGCGACCAGCCAGCATCGGCACGCCGAACCAGGCAGCTTCCAGAAAAACCATGCCCAGACTTTCCACATCATCCTCCCGATCCCGACCGGGTTGCACATAGATGTCGGCCCGTTTCCAGACGCCTGCCAGAGTGGCATCATCGAGAAAACCGGTCAGACTGACATGCTCGTCCAGATGATGTAAACGGATCAACTCCTGTAAAAAAGGGAACTCCGGTCCGGAGCCGGCTAATAGAAGATGCGTTTCATGATGCAAGTCCTGTAAACGGGCGAAGGATTCGATCAGAATGTCCTGGCCCTTACGCGGCACAAAAGGCCCCAATGAAAGTAATAATATTTTTTTATTGATTCTTTTCTGCAAAAATTGCGGCAGGCGGTTAGTGCTGCGTCGGGGCCAACGAGACTCAAAAAAAGGAGGCAGTACTGTAATGCGATCCTCTGCAATACCATAACCGCGCGCTTCACGCGCAAGGTAGCGCGACAAGGTAAAGACGTTTTCAGCCTCCATCACAATCCGGCGACTGGCACGGTGCAGAAAGCCAAGCCGGTTTTTCAGATCATTGCCGTTTAAAAAGATGGAGTAAGGAATTTGATGAGTCTTCAAAACCGGAACAGAGACCCGGGTGGCGCGGTGTAAATCCCCAAATAAAACGTGTTCCGGTCCAAACAGGGTCAGACGCTGTTCTAACAATTCTTGCATCCGGGCCTTGAACTTTAGGGACTCTTGCCAGGACTGACTATAATCAGGGCGGATGATCTTGTAATCCTCGCCTTTGTCAAAAGCAGCCAGGTCGGACGGTGTGCTGCGGCTCTGGCGAGAGACCCGGTTGGCGATTACTTCCAGAGCACCAGCCTGCCATGCGCGGGCCACACCCGTGAAAAGCGCCTCCAGACCGCCCGGGTCTGGCCGGAAATAATCGGTAACAAGCAAGACCCGTTTCATGTGCAGCGCTACAGAAGCACCAACCTGAAGAACCGACCGAAACTTGTCCAGGCTTGCCATTTTTTTTCCGTATGACAGCGAAAAAAAACCGCGAACGCGCAACAAAATGGAACCCGGCGACCTTTCAAGGTATGAATGCAAACTGCTCATACCAGTCTTCCATAGAACGACGGCAAAGCAAGTTGAAAACCGCCCCCGGGATCCTGAGCTGCCTGGCGATCGTAGTTACAGCCTTCCTGGGAGCGTGTGGGTCTGCTGAGGATCCGCAGCTTCCTCTGGGACCCACGCTGGGCCATCCAGCGCAGCTGGATCTACAGTACCAGGACTTTGTTTTAAGCGGTCAACGCCTGCGCCAGGAAATGGCCGCCTTTGCCAGTCCCCCGGATAACGCCGGCCGGCCGGAGCTGCGCTGGAGCGCGGATCAGGGCTGGTGTATCTTTAGTCAACCAGCCGAGTGGTTCTGGCGCGAGAACGGTCTGCGCTTACGCTACTGCGCCTTGTCCCTGGGTCCTGAGGCTTTGATCTTGCGCAAGCTGATCCAGGCTGGCCTCGTCCGCGAAACCGCTGACCCGGCCTATCAGAGTCCCGACTTGCGGATCAACTATGTCCGCTGGCGTACCTGGCTACCCAAACAGGCCACGGTGCTGGTGGCGGTGGACGGATGGCAGAATACGCGCCAGACATTGCTGGAGTCACTGCCAACCGGGCCGCTCGAATTTAGCGCCGCCTATCGGCCGCGTAATCTTTTGGACGGCACCGACCCGGCCTTGCGCATCGGACGACGCTTTGCCCAAACGCAGTTTGGACTGCTCTTGACGACCGATTCTCTAACGCTGATCTATCCGGACTGGGAACGTGATGATGAAGCCCTGGTCATCGAGTTTCTGGATCCGGTCATCCGCGCGCAGGCCCTCGTTGCACTGCGATCATTAAAGACTCGCCTGGAACAAGCGCAACAAAGCAAGGCCGATGCGAGCCAACTCCACATGGCCAGCTTTGCCGCTGCCAGCGCGAGTAGCCGCTTCCTGGAAATCCGCAATCCAGGCCCGGCCGGCCTCTTTACGGTTGAACTAAGCGATGCGAGCGACGCGCGCGTTTCCCTGCAGGTGTACTTGACCGCCGATTCCAGCTATATCCTGGACGAAACAAATTGGCCGCCAACAACGCCGCTCGGTTCGGGGCCGACTTTGCGCCAGTTGCAATTTCCGCTGCGTTTTGATCGTCAACTGCTTGATCCTGGCACGCATGCGGATCGTCGCGCCTGGCAATGGGATCGCAATGAACAGGTCTTTACACCCAACGGATTGTGCCTGGTATCCTGGCGCGGTACTTGCAGCCGCGCGGGCATCCCGGACACGATCCAGCCCTTGCTCGCTTATGCATCCGGACAAAACCTGTGCACCATAGATGATCTGCGCATCCAGGAACTCAATTTGAACGGCTTGCGCCTGACAGATGGCACAACCGATCGAGATGGCAGTTTTATCGATCTTTTGGTCAAACGGGATTGCAACCCTCAAAACCTGGTTCTGCTGGCCGACTGGCGCCGGATGGAACTGGGACAAACAAACCTGAGACGTGACGAGCATCTGATTTTGACTAGCGACCGGGCCTATTTTGTAAAAGAGCCCGGGCGAGTATTTATAGAAAACTCCGTTATTCGTTATTTAAATTCGACCCAGGGATTCATACTTGCTGATTTATGGCGTGCTAACGAACGCATTTTATATCAGCCGACCCAAAAGGAATACTGGATTGCAAGCTGGGGCGCCGATGGACCCCTGCACTCGCTGTCCCGCCAGGACAAGGGGTGGTATTATACAGTGGGCCAATCATGCGGACTGCGTCCGGACCTGGCAGATCGCAATCGGATGACGCCCGGCTGTCCTGGGAGGGAAGAGGCCGCCAGCGACCTGTTCAAGTTCGAGCTTTCCGAGGTTTTTTCACGCGGCGCACTGGATGATAATCATCGCTCCTGGCCGGCCAGTGAATTCATTGAATTGCACTCCGGCAGTACTGCGGTCGGTGCGGACTTTCGAGCGACGCTCCAGATCTGGCAAAACAATCAAATGCAGCAGCAAATTCATCTGCCGCCCCTGCCCGAACAAAACAGTTACGCTCTTCTCTCGCGAGACAAGACCCCTTGTTCGGCAGAATGGCCTGATCAAGCGACTCTGCCAGAGCTGCGATTGCCGGACCAGGCATTTCAATTGCGACTGCTGGACGCAAATGCGCAAATCCAGGAACAGGTTCTTGTCCCCGGGGCGGCCAGTAGCCCCCGGCAAAGCTGGCAAAAGATCAACGCTGGCCATCCGGATTTGCCCGAGCTCTGGCTGGCCTCTGCTTTTGATCCAGGCATTCAATCCTGCGCAACAGGCAATCAATATAGTCCCGGTCGACCGGCTGTCTTCAACGGCACTCTGGTTGAGACGGGCGGCGACCATCGTCAGATGGAATGGCAGTGGATTGCCACTACATCCGCTCAGCTGCGCTTACAAACAAGTGATAGTCTCGATCAACTAGTCAGTGATCGCTGGCATTCGCTCCATCCAGGCGAACGCCTGGTTTTTCAGGCGGCGCCAATCAGCGGCCAACAATTCTGGCGCATTCTTGACATTAGCGACACCGAACTGCTCAGCGGCGATGCCTACGCCGCCAGTCCGCGCCTGTATTTCGAAACAGTGGCGGCAGTTCCACCGACGGGGCAGCACGAATGGCTGCGGATCTGTAGCGCTCGCGACTGGAATCCGGACCCGAATACCATTTTGTGGCTCTTTGACACTAGCAACTCTGATCAACTGATACCCTGGCTAGAGCGCTTTGGTGAACTACCCCAGGCAGCCACTGCACTGAATGGCCGCAGCCGTGTTCTACGGGCAGGGGAATGCGCCCTGGTGCTGGATCCGGACACCACCCACCTGCCCCTTGTTCCACAATTGCGTGATCGGCTCGTCTGGACCGCGGCCAGCAGTCAGACCCTGGGCAACGGCATCAGCGACAAAGAGAGTCTATATCTGATGCAACAAAGCGACCAGATCTGGATCCGGCTGGCCAGCCTGGGTCTACCCGGTCTGGGATCCGCCTGGCAAATCAGCACTGCTAGCGGCGAGTGCTTACAGCGTCGCGCCAGCTCTCTACTGGATCGCAAATCAAGCTTTGAGGTACTAGCATGTCAATAACAAGGTTCATTCATCAACAATACAAACAAGAGCGATCACCGTTCAACCTGAGCGGCTCGCCCGCCATGCGAAACGCTGTACTGCTTATAAGCAGTATGGGTTGGCTGCTATGCGGCAATCTACCACTCGCAGCCCAGGGCCTTGAGCAGCGCCGGCATTGGGCTCCAGTTGCCGCAGCCAGTTTCTGGCGCTACCGCAGCGAAGCCAGGCTGTCGGGCGCAAGCCCAACGAATGACCAAAAAAACGCCTGGCAACGCCAGGTGTACAGCGCCAGTCAGCTTTGGCTAGGGCTGGATTTCGATTTATGCCGCAGCCGTGTCTGCCTGCCGGGCTTGCCCGGCCAGGAGAATCCAGCGCCCCCGGCAGACGCTTTCCAGGCGGCAGACAACACGCAAACTGTAAACCAGGCAACTACAGGCGAGCCACAGGAGCATGGGGCAATGCAGCGCTTTTGGTTCGTTTATCAGCTGGATGGACGCCTCATGTATAATGTCGGCGGCAGTAATACCGACCTGGCGCGTCAGATCAACTCCGCCGGGGCAAGCGCTGAGGCGCTCGAAACGCAAAACACAAACAGCCAATCGGATCTTCAATTCATGCCCGGACACAATCTGTTCATTGGAATGGAAGGTGCATTAGATAACGATACTATTGCCAGCCTGTTGGTGGGGCGCTATTCTGAAAGCGATGCTTTGCTAACCGAACTCTTTGGTCGGCGCTCTTTTCTGAGCGGGGTCCATCTAACCGGCGCCAATGCCGATTACGGCTCCCTGACGCTGAGTCTCTATCGACCGGCTCTCAACGCTCAATATCTGAATGCAGATCACAGCCTGGCAGCCTTTCCAGCCCGGGACAACTGGCTGCAACACGCGCGCAACGATCGTAGTCTGGGATTGGCGACGCGTTATGCATTCCACGCCGGAGCATGGTATGCGGCATGGTTTTATGATCAGGTAGAGCAAAACGCAAGTGATGTACTCTCTAATCTGGAATGGCAAAATGAAAAGCTGGCCTGGCTCGGCGGTGGTCTGGGGTACCGCCAGATTCCCGATCAGGGAGCCGGTTTGGTCTTTTGGTTGCACTGGAATCGCGTGGATGGCGAGTACTATAGCATCCTGAAAGACACAAACGGTCGGCGGCGACGGCATGTGGAGGGTCAGGCATTGTCAATTGGCCTGGGTCTGCATTGGCATCGAGTCTGGTCCTGGCAAAATTCCTTTTTCATCCCCCAGAGCGGTCATTACCAGCGTGGCTCCGCTGCAGCAGCAGACGAACTAAGCGGATACGTCGGTCTGGGATCGAGTCCGGTGGCAGACACGCTGGCCGCCAGCCTGCTGGATTCCAAACCCTGGTACGAGCTGTGTCATGCCGATACGCGCGCAAACAATGATGCCGACTGCCGGGGACTCAATCGCAATCACGCCGAGATCGGCCAACGTCGACCCGGCTTCATCTGGCAATCCCGTCTGCAATATGAAGGCCGTCCCTGGCTGGTGCGATTGCAAACAACCGTCATCCAGCCTCTGGCTCTGCTGGACCGGGACCCCGGTTCCCAGCCCTTTGGCCGTCTAAAGAAAGATACAGCCGCTCATCAGTATCGCGAAGTGGGCCTGGACCTTGGTTGGCAAACCGGAACGGGCAGTAAATTCCTTGCGCGCTATCAGCGATTGTATCGTAAACCGGGCGCCGATTATTCGGGACCGGATCAGACTGTTCTGAGCGATTCCAATCCCGGCGATCGAGAACAAATGCCGGGTAGAAGTGCGACCCATAGTCAATTAGTTGCCGAACGCTTTTATCTGGAGCTGCAAAGTGAGTGGTAAACATCCCGTCCGCTGGTTGACAAAGCCTGCTACCTGGATCATTAATTCCATGCTCTGCCCTTGCCTGCTATTGATGGCAGCTTGCCAGACAAAGGACACAGACTCGTTGCTGGATTTATCCCGCCGGAATGAACTGGAGCAACGTTTTTTATTTACGCGGCCGCAAGCGTATGTGGCTCCTGAACTGCGCCTGGAAGTAGAAAGGAAACTGGTGCAAGCGATCGACGGCGCGAAGCAGCAGATTTCTATCTGGTGCTATAGTTTTTCGCACCCGGAACTGATCGCAGCGCTGGCGCGTGCTCAACAGCGCGGTGTGAGCATTGAAGTGATCGGCACACCCGCAGATCCCTATACCGCACTGCGCTCCCTGGGCATCCAGCCTGCCATACGCAATCGCAGTGGATTACAGCATGCCAAGGTGATTCTGATTGATGAGCGCCTGCTTGTCTCGGGCACCGGAAATTTTACGCGCAGCGGCCTGGAGTATAATCATAATGTTTTTATATTTTTAGAAGTGGATCGCCAACAAGCCGCACTGATCCGGAAGAGTCTGGCCGCCGAGGGTCTGGCCACCGAGGCGTTGTACCTGCCGCGCTGGCGGGCGCGCATTTTGATAGCGCCCGGCGATGGACGCTATATCCAGCAACGCTTGCTGCGCGACATATGGCAAGCCGAGCGCAGCTTGCACTACATGATCTTTAGTCATACCGACCAAAGTATCAGCGCGGCCCTGCTGGCTCGATCGCGCTCCGGCAACATCGACCTGGAGGGCATCTATGATGATGCCAATAATGATAATCAAATCGATACGAGCAGCGAAGCCCTGGCTTTGAACTCGTCACTGGGCTTGAGTACAGCCCGCATATTTCTGGAAGGCAATCGCAGGGTCTACTCCGAACTGGACGCCGCAGGCATGCCGGTGTATCATGGGGGCCATCTCCATCACAAAACCCTGATTGTTGATCAAAATCGCGTCTGGACCGGATCCTGGAACTGGAGCGCCAGCGCGCGCGATCGCAACCTGGAGATCTATTTTGAATTTGACGATCCCGCCATTGCAGATCTTTTCGAAGCCGAATTCAGGCGCGTGCGGCAGGAAAGCCTGCTGATGGCCCGTGATCCGCTTCCGGACTGGATCAGCCAGGCAAGTATGGTTCCCTTGCCAAAAGGCGCCACCGAGTCGGGCCGCATTTGCACCACAGCGAAAGCGATTGGAGATAGTGCACCCCGGGCCACTCTGTTTGCAGTTTATCCGGCACTGATTTTCAGCTATCATTATCAGTTTGACCCTGCCCTCCAGGACGAATCGGGCCAGAGTTGCCTGAATGCAGACGACTGGCAGAGCAGCTCCGCCGGACTCGTCCAAAGCAGGCAGTATCCCCTGGTGTGGGCGCCGGGGGCAGAGTCGACGCTGCAAACAAACGAGCAGAGCCAGGCTATTTGGGTCAATTTGCCCGGGGCAATAGTACCGCACAGAGTTACGCCTGGAATGGCTGGCACTCCAGCCGAACAACTGGATCTTCTATTCCAGCAACCGTTGCAAGCTATCCATCCGGACACAAGCGCCTTTGTGGCCGGTACGCTCTGGCTGGAACCCACTACACCGACGGTCAAAACCATCCATCTATGGGGTCGCACTGGCTGGACGCAGGCCAGCCTCACACAGACCGGTGCCGGCATCTATCCCCTGCCACCCGGGCTATATAGCGGCGGCGACGCCTTTGTTTTTTTGGAACTGGCAGATGGCAGCAGCGGACTAGCCTGCCTGCAGAGCGGTAGCGAGTTAGCCAGTAATTTGCATAATGTACAACGCTACATTTTACAGGAAAAAGGTCGCTTTATCAACTGTCTCCATCTGGATTGACTCATGGTGTACAAGCTATGTTTTTATGTGCCGCTGGATGCAGCCGAGGCGGTTAAGGAAGCGATCTTTGCCACCGGGGCCGGCCGCATCGGGCGTTACGATTCCTGTGCATGGCAGACGAGCGGTCAGGGTCAATTCAGGGCGCTGAGCGGAGCCAATCCAGCCGTGGGACAAATTGGTCAGATTCATCAGGAAGCAGAATGGAAAGTGGAACTGGTTTGCCAGCCTGGCCATGTACGCGCCGCGGTCGCTGCCCTGTTAGACGCGCATCCCTATGAAGAGCCCGCCTGGCAGGTGTGGCCCTGTTTGCAGTGGGACGATCTGCCCCTGGATGAGACCTGATGCAGCCAGGCGGATATGCACTGGCTTTTTTGCTAGTCAGCATTGGCTGGCTGATTTTTTTTCAGGCCCTGCTTGGACGCTGGCAAAGAATTGGCTGGCTGGTATTCGGCTGCGGCTTTTTGGTCGGTCCGCTGGCCGGATTTGTCAGTCATGTTTTGCAACAAAATTTGCTGCCCCTGGCAGCGAATGGCCCGGATCCGGTCCTACGCACAATTCGATGGTCAGATATGCTGCTCTTCTTCGTAATCGTCGGTCCGGTGGAGGAGTTTGCCAAGTTCCTGGTCGTAATTCCCTTCGCCCTGCGCAGCCGTCAATTTGATCGACGCAGCGATATTGTGTTACTGGGGATTGCCTGCGCGGCGGGTTTCGCCGGCGGTGAAAATCTGCTTTACTTGTGGCAATACGGTTGGTCGCGAACCTGGCTACGTTTGCTGAGCGGCAACCTGGGTCACATCGCCTATGCCATGTTCTGGGCTTACGCGCTGGGAGCAACGCTAATGGAACAAGCCCGTATGGAAATACTGCCGGGCGGACTCTTGATTGCGTCTGTTGCGCATGGCATGTATAATTACTGCCTGGCCTTTACCGGTCCGATCGCTTTCGCCCTGGCCATGCTTTTGGCAATCAGCCTGGCCGGCCTGGTCTTTGCTCTCGTCTGGCAAGAGCGCCGCTCACAAACCGGTCGCCTTTCCAGACGATAACCAGGTTGCATAACCTGGAATGCGAACAGTATGCTGGCCGTCCGCATTCCAGCAATTTCAGGTCGCCTACCCCAGACTGCCCAGGGCTGAATCGTAATCGGGCTCTTGCGTAATTTCAGGCACCTGTTCGGTGTAAATAACGGAGTTGTTTTCGTCCAACACGACAATCGCGCGCGACAGAAGTCCTTTCATGGGACCGGTTGCAATCTCAACCTGGTATTGCTTGCCAAAATCGCCGCGAAAATCAGAAAGAGTGACCACATTTTGGATGCCCTCCGTTTCGCAAAATCGCTTCATCGCAAAGGGCAAATCCTTTGAGATGACAAGCACGACCGTATTGGCCAGGCTGCCGGCGGCTTCATTGAAGCGCCGCGCCGAGGCAGCACAAACGCCCGTATCCAGGCTGGGCACTATGTTCAGGATTTTGCGCTTACCGGCATAACTAGCCAGTTTGACTTCGGCTAGACCTTGATCCACCAGGGTAAATTCACTCGCTGCGCTGCCAACCCCGGGCAGGCTGCCGCTGGTTTCTACCGGGTTTCCTTTTAATGTGATATTAGCCATTTTTGAATGCTCCAGATACTGATTTCGCGGGGCCGGAGCTCTACCGGCATCATGATCCAGTCAGCATTCCGGCCCCCGGCCACTCTTCTGGCCGGGATTTCACTGTCGCACACATTTTGCAAAATCAAAGCAGCTGTAGCAATGCGCGCAAACGATCCTGCCAGTCCGCCTGATTGAGAAAAGTCAGACTCTCCTGTAGTTGCGCACTGCTTTGAAAGCGGATGCGCAACTCCATTGCATGCAGCTCCAGATCGGCCGGCAGGTCCAGCTGGATATGACGAGGTAGCTGCAAGGCCCGCTTCGCATTGGCGGCCAGGGTCAGCTGTTGCATGTATTCTCTGGATCGAAAGCTGCGCACCAAATCCCGCAATTGATCCGCCGGAAAGACGGCTTTGCTATCGCCCCAGCCCAATGAAAATTCATGGGCCGCCGCCAGAGCCTCCTGACGCGTGCTACTGTCCAAATCGTAATAATCATGTATCATTTCCCGAACCAGGTTTTTTTTAATTTGGCGACCGGTAAATATCTGCCGCCAACTCTCGCGCTGCGCCCGCTCCAGACGATTCCACAAGCGCAGGGTATGGATCGTAAACTGATAGCGCCCGGCGAATTCACAGCTCTCCTGGTCCAGACGGGCATAGTCTTGCCACTCCTCAATTTTCTTATAATTAGGCTGATGGCCCATCGCCTGCATCAAATCCGCCACCGCATAGCGCTTTTGGCCCAGGCAAAAGCGAGCGAGATCCCAAAGGTTCAGCTTGTGCCACGCCTGGATCTGGCGCCAAAGTTCCCTGTCCAGCAAATCAGCCGGACTGCACTCCAGTACCGGCCACGCTCCCGTATCCGGCGGGCCGCTTTGACAGGGATAGAGCAAGAGGAAGGTTTCGTTCTGATCGGAATCGCGCAGCATGACATACGGGGCCTGCTCGACCGGCCCTAAACGATGCTCGACCGGCGTTCCGACCAGTGTTTGTTGCAATGTGATCCGATCCAGCAGGCTCCACTTCATATGCCAAAGCAAAAGCAGGCAAGCAGTCGTAAAGAGAGTTTTAGCGCGCCCCGCTTTCCGAACAGATCAATGCCTGTCCCATCGGGCATAGTGGCGCCTGGTGTAGACGACCGTGATTGCTTTCAAGACGGACGGGCCTGAATCAGGACAAACATCATCAGGCTAAAAAGAGCACCCAGTCCAAAAACCGGTATCGTTACGAGCGGCCAGAGACTCAGATGCAGCACCAGACTGACGATGATGCCACCCAAACACAACAAGCAACCAAGCAGCCAAAAATACTTCACCAGGGGACCGATGCGGTGCAAGCGGCGTCCGCGATTAAAAAGACCACGCTTGCCCTCCCGCTGTCTGGTGCGACGATCCAGGGCCGGTTCCGTCTGCTCATATTCCAGCGAGGCGCCGTCGGGTTGCAAGAAATCAAAGTTGATATTGCCCCGTCGAAATTCGCGGACCTTGTCGGCTGTTATGTGCGGATTTTGATTATCCATTTCCGAGGACATTCGTATCCTCCTGTTGCATCAGGCGCTGTACCAGGCGTTGGTATTTCTCCACCTCGCCCTGCAAGTTCTCATAACGACGCGCCATGTAACCGCAATAAATACCGACCAACCAAAAGACTGCCAGCTTGAGTGCTTCGGCCTGAATCTGAAAGCCATCCGCCATTAATGGTATACCGGCATTGTTTAGCACCAGACGCTGCGGGTATTGCCAGGCCAGTACGCTGAAATACATAATGGTGAAGACCAGCAAGCCAGTCAGCGCCAGACGCATTCCGTAGCGCAAACTGTTAGAAATAATCACAATGAAATAGAGCAGGAAAAAAATGCTTTTATCGCCGCCAGTTGGGATCAGCATCAGAGAAATAATGGCAAAGTCCAGCCCCATGCTGATGTATTTCAGTGCAGGATGCACGCCACTTTTTTTACGACGGGCGATGTATATGGAAAAGACAAGGTTCAAAATGGCTGCCGCACCGGATAGTGCGCCCACATAGTACCAGTTAAATAGATGCCGGGCACCGATTTCAATTCCTTGCTGTTTTTCCAAAAGCCAGGCCAGATATACACTGACTAGCAGGATTAGAAGCCACCGCACGACGGCTTTATTGCGCTCGTTTTTTAACTCCCACAGGCCGCGGATACTGGCATTCATGGAACTGTGATGCATGCCGGTCGTCTGCCGTCAAGAGATTCCGTTGAAAGCGACGCTCGCTGAATCGAATTATACGCGCCAAAAAGAGGGGGTGAATATTATGAAAACAGTATAAATCTCAAGACGACCCAGCATCATCATCAGACTCAGCAACCATTTCCCGCCGTCTGAAACCAGCGCATAGTTATTGACCGGGCCCACTACGCCCAGGCCTGGTCCCATACAGCCTAAAGTCGATGCAACCGCGCTCAGAGCAGAATGCAAGGGACTCTCGGCAAAGGCCGGTTCAAAAGACATAATGATGGAAGCGGCTATGAAGATCAGGATATAAAGAATAAAGAAAGAAAACACGTTGTCTATCACCGATCTGGCAACGGCCCGCCCGTTGATACGCACAGATACAATTGCGTTGGGATGAATCAGTCGTTTCAGTTCCGCGAAACTGGCTTTCACCAGCAGCAGCAAACGAATCATTTTTATCGCGCCCGTGGTGGAACCGGCGCTGGCACCGGTAAACATCAGTAGTAAAAAGATATAGGGCGTAAAGGGCGCCCAGGTTTCATAATTGGCGGAGACAAAACCGGTTGAGGTAATCAGGGATACCACCTGAAAACTGGCATCCCGAAAGGACTGCTCCACGCCGGCCGGTGTATAGCTAAAAACCACGACGGCCATGAGGATGGAGACAATTGCCGTGGTGCTGAAATAGAATCGAAACTCTTCATCGCGAAAAACCTGTCGCAAGCGCCCATGGATGATGAAGTAATGCATGGAAAAGTTGGTGCCGCCCAAAAACATGAAAATAATAATTACATATTGTATATAGGCCGAATCCCATGCTGCGATACTGTCCTGTCGGGTAGAGAAGCCGCCGGTAGACAAGGTTCCAAAGGCATGGCAAATCGCATCAAAGACCGACATACCGCCGCAAAATAACAACAGGGCCTGCAAAATGGTCAATAGGGCATAAATGCCCCACAGGCGCTTGGCCGTCCCCTGGACATGCGGGTGGATCTTGTCTGTTGAAGCTGCAGATGACTCGGCGCCGAAAAGCTGGGCCCCGCTCACACCCAACAAGGGCAAGACGGCGAGGGTCAGCACAATAATACCCATACCGCCCAGCCAGTGCGTCATGCTGCGCCAAAACAATAGACCATGCGGCATGTTTTCAATATTATTCAGGATCGAGGCGCCGGTTGTGGTGAATCCGGACATGGTTTCAAAGAAGGCGTCGGTGAAGGAAGGTATGCTGCCATACACAATATAAGGCAAGGCGCCAAAGGCTGAAATCAGAATCCAGCTCAGAAACACGATCACATAACCATCGCGTTTCCGAACCTGGTTAAAGTCATGCCGTTTGCCGCCGGTCACCAGCCACATGATGAACCCGCTTAAAGCAGTGATAACAGACGAAGCCAACAAAGCCACTATATCCTGATCACCGTAGTACAGGGAAAAAATGATGCCCATCGGCATAAAGAAGGACAACAAAATCAACAAAAAGCCGGTGATGTTAATAACCAAAGTGAGTCGTATCATTTTCTAAAAAAGTTTTCTACGTTTTGAACGCAATTGTGCAGGGTAAATACCACAACGCGGTCATTCGCCTGTATTTGGGTATTGCCCACAATGATTTCCACTTCCTTGCCGCGCACATATCCGCCCAGTATCGCCCCCTTGGGAAACTTCAGGTCTTTGACCAGTTCTTTTGTGATTGGGCTGCCGGGTTCGACAATATACTCTAGCACCTCGGCGTCCATTCCATGGATCTGAAACAACTCGACTACGTTTGCCTTGTGCACCAGGCGCTGGATGCTGCCGGCGGCGATTCTTTTTTTGTTCAATAGGGCATCGATGCCAATGATATTTGTGATCTTGTTGTAATCGGTGTTTTCCACATGTGCAATGGTTTTTTTGACCCCGGACTGACGCGCCATTAATGATGCGATAATATTTGTTTCAGCATCCCCGGTCACGGCCACGAATACATCCATTTCCGAGATGGCTTCATCTTCCAGCAGCTGCATATCCCTGCCATCACCCTGTAAAATGAGGGTCTTGTCCAGATCATCAGCCAGGCTATACGCCACTTTAATATCGGACTCGATCAGTTTCACATTGAATTCGTTTTCCAGGTCGCAGGCGCAGGCCTTACCAATCTTTCCGCCGCCTAAAATCATGATGTTCTTGTAACGCGTTCGCGACTTGCCAGTCAATTCCAGTATGCGGCCAATTCCATCCGGCTTGGCGACGACGATCACCTGGTCGCCGGCCAGCAATTTCACATCGCGTGTGGGGATAATCGTATTGCCCTTGCGTTTGATCAAAACAATGCGGAAACGAACGTTTTCTACCGTGCGCATGACTTCCTGTAATGCCTTGTTCAAAATCTCGCCATCGTCGTCCATGCGAATGCCCAGCAAGGTTAGCTTGCCATCCTCGAACTCATGGATATCGGTAGCCGAAGCCCGGCGAATCAGATTGCTGATTTCCTTGGCGACCAGGCCCTCCGGATAAATAATATGATCGATACCCAGCTCGGCCAAATCGAAGGGCGGATTATCCGCGACATACTCCGGATTCTTAACGCGAGCCAGACACATACCGGCGCCCATTTTTTTAGCCAGCATGGCCGTTACCAAATTGGTCTGCTCGACCGATGTTACTGCTAAAAACAGATCCGCCTGAGCGATATTGGCTTCCTTCAGGGTGGCAAAGGAGGTTGCCGAACCATTAATGGTCATGACCTCAGCGACGCTTTCCGCATAGTTCAAGGTACTCTCATTCACATCAATCATGGTAATGAGATGTTCATCCGCCAGTCCTTTGGCCAGGTAAAGGCCGACACTGCCCGCTCCTGCGATTACAATTTTCATAGCCTGCTACCATAATTTTGCTGCTTGCTGTGATCTCCAATCATTTTTAGGCTGACTGCGCCCAAAGGAGGGACATTTCAAAAGGCCCTATTATCTGTCGGTTTTGGGCAGGGGCCTCCTTTATACGCTACCGCCGACAGGCCAGACCATGCGCAGGAAGCAAATGGTAGCAGGCGGCCTGGTTACGATCGTAATCTGGCCAACCCGCTCCGCGAGGATTACTCCCAGTTCGACAAACAAACATTCAAATCGCAGGCGCGTTTGCGAATGCAGCGGACAGATCCACAAAACAGAGTCGAGCGAAATGCTGACGGCCATCTGGCTGGTTGCTTGCATTCAGCGAGCACCCGGGAAAGGGATGCTTGACGTCGGGCATATCCCGCACTGCATTGTTGTATTATGAAAATTCTGGTTACCGGCGCAGCCGGTTATATTGGCAGTCATACTGCCCTACGCTTAATTGAGCAGGGACATCAGGTCGTGGCCCTCGACAACCTGGTCTATGGCCATCGCGATGTACTAACAACGCTGGGAATCAAGGATTATTATATTGGCGATATCGGCGACCCGAATTTGTTGCGGCGCATCTTTCAGGAGCATCGCTTTGAGGCGGTAATGCATTTTTCGGCCTTTGCCTATGTGGGCGAGTCAGTTACCAAACCTGATATATATTACAATAATAACGTTGTCCGCACAGTGACCCTGCTGGATCGCTGCGTGGAGGCCGGAGTCAAGGCTTTTGTGTTTTCTTCGACCTGCGCGACCTATGGCATGGCTCGGAGCGATCGCATCAGCGAGGACCATCCCCAGAACCCGATCAACCCCTATGGTCAAAGCAAACTGATGGTAGAACATATTCTGCGCGATTATGAACGAGCCTACGACCTGCGGCATGTCATCCTGCGTTACTTTAATGCTGCCGGGGCGGATCCAAAGGCCAGGATCGGTGAGCGTCATGACCCGGAGACCCATTTGATTCCGTTAGTACTGGACGCTGCTCTTGGACGGCGCGATTCGATCAAGATTTTCGGCACAGACTATGACACGCCTGACGGCACTTGTATCCGCGATTATATTCATGTAAATGATCTGGCGCAGGCGCATATATTGGGCCTTGAACAGGCGATCAATCAAAATGCAAGCGCAATCTATAACCTGGGCAATGGCAACGGTTACTCGGTAAAGGAAGTAATTGAAACCTGTCGGGAAGTTAGCGGTCGTCCTATTCAAACAGAAGCAACTGAGCGACGAGCCGGCGATCCGCCTGTGTTGGTCGCTGCAGCAGACAAGGCTCGCAAACAATTGGGCTGGCAGCCCGAGTTTGCCGACCTGGAGTCGATCGTTACACACGCCTGGCGGTTTCATGAAAGCCATTTTGCTTGACGCAACTTGAAAATTTCTTTACTTAGATTTGTAAGACGCGTTGGTAATTGGATCTGATCAGGACCCTGGCCCACGCGCCATCTGTACCTGGCAGGTACGCCAACTATAAATTAACAACTTTTACTGGAGTAAAAAATGTCCGTAACCCTACCCGAATTACCCTTCGCCAAAAACGCGCTGGAGCCGGTAATATCAGCCAAAACCCTGGAATTCCATCATGGCAAGCACCATAATGCCTATGTCACCAACCTGAATAAACTCATAGAGGGGACCGCGCTCGACAAGGAAGACCTGGAGTCCATCATCAAAAAAACAGCCGGTGACGCCTCACAGGCCGGTGTGTTTAACAACGCCGCCCAGGTCTGGAATCACAGCTTCTATTGGAAATGCATGCAGGCGGGGGGGGGCGGTGAGCCCGGCGGTGCGCTGGCTGAAAAAATCAATGCCAGTTTTGGCTCCTTTGCCGCATTCAAGGAAGAATTCGCCAAAGCTGCGGCCACGCAATTTGGCAGCGGCTGGGCCTGGCTAATTGCTGATGGTGACAAACTGTCCATCATGAAAACCGCCAACGCCGATACGCCCCTGGCTCACGGCAAAAAAGCACTGCTGACAATCGATGTTTGGGAGCACGCCTATTATCTGGACTTCCAGAATCGCCGCCCCGACTACATCGCCGACTTTCTAGACAAGCTGGTGAACTGGGAATTTGTAGCCTCGAATCTGTAATGCTGGCCTCCGGCATTTTTATTCGAACGCGCTCGACGTTCTGATTCAATCGCACACCAAAAAGGCTCGCTTTAATTTGCGAGCCTTTTTGGTAGACAGAACAAAGCTATGCCTCAACGCAAATATGTTTGCAGCACATCCGGTATATCAAAAGCGCCATCCTTGTTTTGATAGTTCTCCATGATGGCGATCATGCAGCGCCCCGCGGCCACACCGGATCCATTCAAGGTATGCACATAACTGGCCCGGGCCTTTTTTTCGTTACCCTTGTAACGAATCATCCCGCGGCGGGCCTGGTAATCCAGACAGTTTGATACCGAAGAAATTTCAAGCCAGCGGTTTAGTCCCGGCATCCATACCTCTATATCGTAGGTCTTGACCGCTGTTGCGCCCATATCTCCGGCGCACAAAAGCACAACCCGATACGGCAACCCCAAAGCTTGCAGGATCGATTCAGCGTGAGCCAGCATCTCCGTATGAATCCGCTCTGACTCATCCGGGTGGACCAGCTGCACTAATTCCACTTTTTGAAATTGATGTACGCGCACCAGACCACGGGTGTCCTTGCCGGCTGCTCCAGCCTCCCGGCGAAAGCAGGAACTGGCGGCCGTCAGTGCTACCGGCAGATCCGACTCGGCGATTATATCATCGCGATACAGATTTACCAGCGGAACCTCGGCTGTGGGTATCAGATTCAAACCATCCCGTTCCAGGTTGTAGTACTCCCCCCTGAACTTGGGAAACTGGCCCGTAGTGAACATGCCTGCATCATTGATTAGTTGCGGTACAAAAACCTCAGTGTAGCCGTTCTTTGCATGCGTATCCAGCATGAAGCTGATCAGAGCGCGCTCCAGGCGGGCCAACAAACCGCGATAGGTATAATAGCGCGAACCAGCCAGCTTGACACCACGCTCAAAATCAAGGATGCCCATCCCTTCCCCGATTTCATAATGCGTACGGGGCTTAAAATCAAACTCGGGCTTCTGACCGACAACTTTCAATTCCTGATTACTGGTTTCATCCAGGCCATCCGGAACGCCATCGGCGATCCAGTTCGGTAGACCACTGATAAATTCATCCAGGTCTGCTTTTTGGGTATTATAATCCGTTTCCAGACGATTGATCTCATCACCCAGGTGAGAGACGGCGGCTTTTTGGCTCTCTGCAGCTTCTTTGTCACCCTTACCAATTAACACACCGATTTCTTTGCTGGCAGTGTTACGCTGACTACGCAGCTCATCGAGGGATTGCTGTGCTGTATTTGTGGCCTGAATTAATTTGGCCAAATTGATGGTGTCAAAGTCCTTTATTCCGCGTCTGATGAGCATTGACTGCAGTTCGTCCGGGTTTGCAGTTATCCGTTTCAGTTCGAGCATAAGGCAAAAATACTGGCCCTGACTAGCAGTAAATCAATTTGTAAAACAATGGCTCCGATTCTATCATAACATAGGGGTGCGACAAGGATTCCAATTTTCCGAAATTTTTAGCCGCAAAATCAGCTTGACAAATTGGCAAGCATATGATAAGTGCCCGCCATGGCTGTCAGCAGCCAATGGCACCGCCACGCTCTCTTCGCGAGACTATAGAAAGCCCGGCCACCAGAACCACCCACCCACATCGGGGGAGTAGCTATAGGCTCGGTTGGCGCCAGGCTGCAAATCGGCTGGCTGTAAAACTGAAGCCTGACAATACTCAGAAATCCGCTGCTGAGTGCCCTTGCCCGACCAAACTGAACATGAACAGCAGAGGACGGGCTGATCGCCCGCCACTCTTAATCCATTGCCCTACTCGCCTTCCAGTTCTTCGGCTAGCTTGTGACCGGCCTTCGTATCTACGAACAATAGCAGTGTGCCGCCGATCGCAAATAGAATCACTATTGCCAGGATCCCCATGCGTGGATCTTTAGCCAGCTGACCGACATACCCCATCAAGGCCGGACCAATAAACGCTGCAAATTTGCCGATCATGTTATAAAATCCGAAGAACTCAGCCGAACGGTCTTCCGGTATCAGCCGGGCAAACAAAGAGCGGCTTAAAGCCTGCACTCCACCCTGGGCCATCCCGACCATCGCTGCCAGCACCAGAAATTTGGGTACGATGCCAAAGAATGAACGCGCATCCAGATAAAAGGAGGCGTAAAAGGTGATCAGAACATAAATACCGATCCCGATCAGAATCCAGGTTTTTGGACCGTGTTTTTGACCGCCCCAGCCAAATAGCAGCGCGAAAGGGATCGCAATAAATTGCACCATCAAAAGCGATCCAATTAGAGCGCCGGTGCCGATGCCGATTGACGATCCGTAACCAACAGCCATCGCGATGATGGTGTCCACCCCATCAATGTAAAACCAGTACGCCAGCAGGAATAAAAAGGCAACACGTAGTTTACGAATTTCTTTAAAAGTACTTACGACCTCGCCTGCCCCTTCCCTGATTGCCTGTAAAATGGGCACATTATCGGAGGCATGCTGATCCTTGACTCGAATCATGAGCGGCAGGCTGAACAAGGCCCACCAGATCGCTACGGTCAAGAACGATAAGCGAACCGCCAGTCCGGAGGCGACTGCAAAAAAATCAGTGATCTCCTCGCCCACATCCGCTGGCAGTGACTGCCACTGCGCATCGATCTCGGTCAGTTTGGTCCGCCAGGGTGCGGCCTCAGCCGGTGCTCGATCCAGGTCTTCTACCTTGACCAGTAGTGCCAGTGCCGGCCGCAGCTGAGGCTGCTCCGCGGCCTTATAATCATCCGGCAGCCCTGTGACTGCCAGATCATAGATTTCGCGAGCAACCTCGCGGGCATTTTGAAAACGGCCCTGGCGAATATAAAAGTTAGCCAGCTCAAAACGGGCGGCCTGGACCCGCTCATGACCGGCATCGAATCCGTCTAACAACAGTGCCAGCCGATTCTTGAGCAATTTTTCAGCTTCTGCCGGCTGCCCTTTGGCAACTAGCAAGCGGGCCATTTCGAAGTCGCTGTCGGCCAAATCGGGACTGTTTAAATTCTCTTGCTCTTTACCAATCCGAATCTGATTAATCTTGTTTTGGTAGACTTCAGCCTGCTCTAAACTGGATTGCTGCATCTCGATTTGAACAAGCATTTGCAGAGCCGGAATCATTTTTGCATCCCAATCCGCATTTTCACCCTGTACCTTGCGCCGCAATTCCATCGAGTTCTCCAACTGACTGACGGCAGCTTCTCTTTGACCAGATACCAGCAGCCACCGGGCGTAAGCCACCCGTGCATCGGCTTCGAGTAGCGGGGCTCGTTCAATACCCGCGGCCGACGCATAGGAATTAACAGCCGCGTTGTACCTCTCACTGACCAGCTCTGATTGACCATTACGCTCTAAAGTACGGGCCATCAGCAGGTCCAGACGCCCTTTATCAAGAGCGTAGTTTTCATCTTGCGGATTCAGTTTCAATTGCAGCTGCCGGTATAACAGGAAGGCTTCGTCATAGGCTTGATTGGCTTCCAAAAGGGCCGCACGCTGCATAGCGGCGTCATGACTTTTTTCGACTTTATCAGCGGCAAAACCGGGTGAGTCCAGACTGCCTTTGAGATCAGCACGCATTACCAGCTGCTGGCCTTCAATTTGCGAGCTGAGGTTGGCGATCTGGGCATCGACGAGATTAAACAGCTGCGGCTGCTGAACCATCATCACATTGATAAAAAAGAGTAATCCGCCTCCCAGATAGCCAAGGGCATAACCCAGGCCCGAAACCCGGTCGACATCCTGTTCGTCGCTAACACTGACAATCAAAGAGTCGTAGGAAATATTGGCCAGCAGCCAGAAAACATAGGATAACGAGTAGATCACCGCCGCTAGCAGCCATTCACCGCGTGCGACCCAAAACAGGCAACCGGTCAAAACTATACCCATACCGGCAAAGGTCGCGATCATCCGTTTTTTTCGGTTGCCCTTGTCCGAAATCGCGCCCACAAAAGCGGCCAGTAAAAACACACTCAAGGCCGCGGCCGAATTCGCATAACCCAGATAAGCCACCTTGTCATATGAAGGCAGGTCGGCAGCCCAAAATTTGGTAAAGAATACCGGGTAAAATCCAGCTAATACGGTTGTGGCCCAGGCCGAATTGGCCCAGTCATACATGGCCCAGCTATAGGCTCCCTTTTTATATTTTGCCATGGATTATACTCTCCCGGTTTTATTTCTTTTACTGGTCCGCCGGCACACTGTTATCAATGAAATAACTTTGTCCAGGCAAACCGCTGGCTGCTGGTGCCAGGCATTCTGCCAAAATTCGCCAGCCAAAGACAGCTACACTTCAATTATGTGCTGCCCAAGTTGATCCCAGGAGTCAATTTTACAACAAATTATTTTGAAGACCCGGAATTCTCTATCTTGTCAGTTGTTGATTGCCTGCCAGCATAGCTGCCGGCTGCGAGCCAGGCTATCCTGCTGCCACCCGG
The DNA here is from genome assembly GCA_020441005.1 of Leptospiraceae bacterium. Classification (GTDB taxonomy): domain Bacteria; phylum Spirochaetota; class Leptospiria; order Leptospirales; family Leptonemataceae; genus JAGRNA01. Next base: position 5,517 of record JAGRNA010000012.1, on the reverse strand, counting down.
CTGACCGGGCTGCCAGTTCATCCAGCCGGATCTGCCAAATCTGTTCCAGCCTCGCAATCACGGGTGAAGGATTGCGCCGCTGGTACTGCTGTAACAGCTGCAGCCGCCTTTGGATCTGCGGCAGGCTGGCCAAAACTGCCGGGTCCCAGCTCACAATGGTGCCATACTGCGTCTGCATAATGGCATCATACTCCGGTTCACCGCTACTGCAAAAGAGCACTCTTTGATCCAAAACGAAACCGAGGTCTACATAGTGCTCATGTCCCGGCCGCCAGCGCCACAAGACCGGTAAATCAGCTACACTGCGGTTTGGCAGCGCCTGCTCATCCAGAATCCAGACCCGCGGCCCGGCGGCGACACCGAAATAACCCAGTCCATACCCGTCTGGCATACAGTGAGCCTGGGTGATGCTGTTCGTGATCCGCAGGCTGGGCAGATCCAGACAATTACTCAATGCACGAAAGCGTTCCCCCTCGCGGCCCCATTCATGCTGACTGCCAACCAGAAGCTGGGGTACGGTAATCTGACCATGCCTGGTAAAGGTCCGCCTTTCATCGGCCACATAACCCTGGTAATAGGGCACCGGCCACAACCACAACACCAGGAAACCCACGACTACCAAAACAACCACGGCCCATGTGCCCTGCAGGTGCGCCAGGGCCCGGTGTAATCCCGTAGACTCCGGACGATCAAACTGCTCCTGAAGCCATAGCTTCCAGGCCGGCAGGATGCGGGTCCAGATTATGATTGTCATGGCCAATTCAGCCAGGAGGAATCGAAAGGACATAAAGTCTCCGCCAACCCTGACCACATAAAAGGTCAATAGAGCAACAGCACCCAGCTCGCGCAATATGCTGCGCAAATGCGGCCCGTCTAGATGACGCCGCACAGGACGCCACAGCAGGGCCAGTAAAATCATAACTCCCGCCAGCATCCAGCCCGGGCTCCAAAGCACGGTATAGACCAAATAGCGCCAGCCCTGAGAGTAGTAGCTGGATAATCCGGCTTTGGCATAATAGGTATTCGGGAAGATTTCATTGTAATACAGCCAGCGAAAAACATGCCAGGGGCCCGCGGCTGCCAGTAGCCCCAGCATCCACAGCCCAATGACGGCCCAGGTTTGCCGGCGCTGCAAACTGAGCAGGATCAATTGCCACAGACGCCAGGCGGCACTGACACGACCGCCATTCAAACTGCCAGTGGGACGAGCAGCGGAAACTGCAGCCAGAAGCTCCAGCAAAAGCATTAAACTGTACCACAAGGCTAAAAGTCCCATTTCCGGGCGAGCCAAATAAAGCAGTCCATTCAAACTGGCAAAGGCAAAGGGATGATCACTCAAACGACGGCGCTCCAGAGCCAATAGCAGTAATGCCAACATAGCAATCACCAGCGAGTATTCCATGCCGGCAGTACTAAAATCCCGGATACCAGAGTTTGTAAATAACAGGAGGGCTGTCCAGGGCAAGACGAGACCACTCTGGTGGTCGCGGTTGAGCAGAATACTCAATGTTAGCAGACTGGCAGCCAGACCAATACCGATCGCAGCCTGGTGCAAGGGCACTCCGCAGGAGTGCACTAGAATCAGAATGATGGTCCATAAGGGATGCGTCGAAGCTTCAATGTGTTCACCGGGATTAAAAACCAGGCCAAAACCGTCGAAAAAATTCAGCACACTGCGAAAAGTAATGTAGGCATCTTCAGCGACCCAAATACGGCTGCCAACCAACAATGCGACCGCCATGCCGCTCAGAGGATAGGCCCAGGCACGGAACCGATTGGAAGACAGCAGAGAATTCATCGGAGAGTCAGCATGGCCAGACAGAACGGCAAAGCAAGCAAAATGAACTGGTTTTGCTTGACAGTTTGTGCGGCGCACAAATACTGCCCCGGATTTTGTGTCATGCGCTGGTGCAATGCGCCCGACAACTGGATTATGTCATCCAGCCGGCAAAGCGCTAGCGTGCACAGGAAATGTTATATGATAGAAGAAACAACGCAAAACCAGCCGGATGAGCCCCGCCACCGGATCGCCAGTGAAATTTATCCCAACTGGAACCGCAGACGCCGCACTGGTTTGATTGTCAGCGGATCAGTACTGCTTTTGGCCGGCCTGGGAGTCCTGCAGATTCACAATGCCCGCCAATCCGCTGCTGACAATTCGACTGCCCAGGCAAGCGTGCCCGACCAGACCGCTCTGCAGTTGCCCTCCTCCGCCCGCGTTAAGGGCCGCAAGCTGTTTTACGAGTGCGATCAAGCCCGCTCACTCAAGCAAATTGCCCGGGAATACTATGATTACAGCAGCATTTTCAGCCTGGATGATTTCAAAACGCATTTAAGCCAGCTGAACCCGGACAAAATTAAAAAGGGACGCTGCATCAGCGGTTCCGCGATCGAGATCCCGCAGCCGCTGCTGGAGACTATCCACAACGAACCGCTGGCCTGGCCACGTTCAAAGGCGATCAAGGCAGTCTACATCCGCGGCGAAAATGCCCGCCCAAACCGTATGCAACGCGAACTGAGCCAAATGCAGCGCCGCGGAGTGAATAGCGTGGTCTTCGATGTCAAGGACATTCTGGGGGTGATCAACTATCGCTCCCGTATACCCGAGGTCGAACGTCTGCGCCGGCACAGTCCGCCCATTTATAATATTGCCAAACTGATTCATTATCTGCATCAAAATGAAATCTATGTGATTGCCCGCATGGCTCTTTTTCAGGACGAAAACCTGGCCATCACCCGGCCTGAGCTGGCCATCAAGGACGGTGCCAGTCCAAATGGATCGCTTTTGGTAAAGGGCAAGCCGTTGTGGGTCGACCCCGGTCACCCGGCTGTGCGGCAGTACAATCTGGAAATTGTGGACGAACTGATCAGCCTGGGCGTGGATGAAATCCAGTTTGATTATGTGCGCTATCCGGCTGAGGGTAATTTAAAGCAGGTCACCTACCGTAATGTAAAGGATCACACCGACAAGACCAGGCATCTGGTAGAGTTCCTGCAAACAGCATGGCTGAAAACCCGGCCCACCCGAGTCCGGCTGAGCATTGATATCTTTGGCATAGTCGCCTGGGGTGAGGAAGTCGATATACGCGCCACCGGTCAGCGTATTTCCAAACTGGCTCCCTGGGTTGATATCATTTCACCGATGCTGTATCCCTCGCACTTCAACCGCGGCTTTGACGGTTTCGAGAATCCGGCCGATGAGGGCTTGCATTTTTATGAGCAAGGTGTCCGCAAGGTGCTGGCTCACTCAACCAGCAATCCGCATTTAATCGTGCGTCCCTGGATCCAGGCTTTCAAATGGCGGGTCAAGAATTACAACGCCGAGTACATTAATGATCAAATCCGCGGCAGTTACCTGGGCGGCGGCTCGGGCTGGCTCATGTGGAACGCCGGCAACCAGTACGATCTGGTCTACCAGGCCCTGCGTAAGGGTCACCCCGAAGGCCAACTGGACACTACCAGCCAAAAGCGGCTGACATTGACCGAAGAGCAGCAGTAATTTAGCGGCCGATTACATCCGGTTCCAGAGCGGGCCCGCTGTAAAAAGCAGCCCGCCTGTACTTTACACCAGTGCGGCTGGCTCCAATTCTCGTTCCCGCAGCCATTCGGGATTTAAAAGCTTGCTGGTGTAGCGACTGCCATGATCGCAAAGGATTGTAACCACCCGCTTGCCAGAATCCTTGTTTTCTGGCCGCATGGCCCACTGCCAGGCGCCGTACAAGTTGATAGCGCTGCTGGTCCCCACAAAGAGTCCGTCCTTGCGGGCCACATGAAAGAGCATATTGATCATTTGCTGATCCGAAATCTTCAGCGCATCGTCCGCCTGACCGCGGGCAAAATTGGCCGTCTGGCGCATAATTCCAATGCCCTCTGTAATACTACTGCCCGGTCCCTTGAATTCACCGTCTTTGATAAAGCTATAAACCCCGGAGCCGTCCGGATCTGCGACAATGGTCTGAATGGATTTGACTTGCTCTTTTAGCCAGGCAGAAATACCGCCAAAGGTGCCTCCCGTGCCGACCGCACTGACAAAGGCATCCAGCCGGCTGTCTAGCTGCTGAAAAATCTCGGGGGCGGTGGTCTGGTAGTGCGCCTCGGCATTAGCGACGTTTTCGAATTGATCGGCCCAATAGGCCTGCGGCGTTTCGGCGGCAATCTTTTTGGCTTGATGATAAAAATGATTGGGGTCCTTGAAGGGACAGGGAGCAAACTGGCGTACATCCGCGCCAATCGCAGTCAACAGACTGTATTTTTCGGCCGCTTGATTATTCGGCATCGACACAATTACCTTGTAACCGCGCTCCATCGCCAGAGTGGCCAGCCCAATACCGGTATTGCCAGCTGTCCCCTCCACAATAACGGCGCCAGGGCCCAAATGACCAGCCTGTTCGGCAGCGGCGATAATACCCCGGGCGGCCCGATCTTTCACACTACCGCCAGGATTCAGATACTCCGCTTTGCCGTACACCTCGCATCCGCTAAGTTCGCTGAGCGATCGGATACGAATCAAGGGAGTCGATCCAACGCTATCCCATAATGAAGCTGCTTTTTGCATAGCCTGACACCATCCGACCGTGGACGCAGCTTGACAAGTAAAACCGCCTTTCAGGGTCAGTGGAACATCGCTTGCCGCCGGTCGGCTGATTTCAGCTGACAAATTGAGTTGAAAGGCAGCCCTGAGATGCCACGTTTTTATCTCGGGATGACTACCGCAAAGACTCATATTACTGCCGGCCCAGCATTTATGCACCATAATGTTGCATGGATTAATTTTACTCCAGGCATGGGCTGGTATTTAGCACCACATAGGTGCAATAATTACGGCCAATCCACGAGATCGGCCAGCAAGAAGCCTTTACTAAACCATTTGGTGTATTTTTGGACCTGAATCATAGTCAAAACCCGAAAAGTATTTTTTTGGGACGATTTTTACATAAATTTTCAATCATTTTTGGAACTGGCACGAACCCTGCATATATATACTCAAAGAACAGTAATTCCGGAACAGGGATGAGGTTCATGCACAAAAAAAATAAAGAGTGTTCACGACCGCGAAATACAGGCGGTCGACGCAATCGTAAAAAAAATAAAAGTAGTGTTCAGCAAAAGCCGGTTAACAGCCGGCTTTTTTATTTGGTTATGCTCCCGGACAGGAGCCGGCGTGCAGCCGCCCGAATCCAGTCAAGTGCTGATTGCGCGTTGAAAAAACTCCAGGTTACTGCGATAGTGGACCAGCAATTCTTCCAAAACACCCTTTTGTAACTGAAAATCCTGGGTCAGGACCTTGCTGACAAATTCGCAGGCATACTCGTCAATGTGAGCGTGGTTGAACAGATAATACACAAAACGTCCCTTGGCCGGGATTTGAATCGTAAAGGAACCGTGACTGACATAGGGCTCGCGCGATACATAGATGTGATCCTTGCGCGGGGTTTCAATATCGTGCAATTCATTCCAGCGCAGGGGGATCGCCATACTGTCTTCACGTAAATAGGGTTCCACGTGCTTGCGCGTGTA
>JAGRNA010000107.1 GCA_020441005.1 Leptospiraceae bacterium | reverse complement strand
GGGTCCGGTGGCTCTGCGGCCCTGGAGCTGCGGGACGGCACACCAACGATGCCGGAGGATTTGGAGAATTGAGGGGTGATTGGGATGCGGATACAGATTGGGTGGTAAGTGAATAATACTCTTGTAAAGGGATTTAACGAAAACCGCACCGTAGTAGAATATAACAGGACGAAAGAAAAATATGGGCAAAGAAAACATTATTTCACCGATTAGCATCGACATGGGGGCCCGGCACACCGGCGTTGCCCTGTTTCATTATCCCGCTGGCGAAGCGCCCGAAGAACATGCCGACAAAACATCTGGCGCAACTATTGTTTTCAATGAAAACAGTCTCACATTAAGCCAGACAGGCCGTCGGCAGAAGAGGCATCAAACGCGCGGATTTAAACGCAGAAATCTGGTCAAGAGACTGTTTCGTGACATTTTAAAAGCGCATGCTATCGATTTCTTTGCTTTATCTGAAACACTGCAAGAGTTTTTAATGGGACTCTTTAATCGGCGCGGCTTTAGTTATTTATCGGAAGGATTGAATCAAGAGGTATTGCGAGAGGCCGATCCAATTATTCTAAATCTGATCTGCGGTGCAGATATTTTTCAAGATGGACTTCCTGTGTTGGATCAATGTATCCTGTGGAGCAACAACATGCCGGCAGCCCAAAAATTCATGGAGCTAGAACTACTACAGGCTGGAAAAAAAGAAACAAATAAATCTATAAAACTGACTTTAAAAGAGAGCTTTGAAGATATTGAAACGGAGCAGATCAAAGCTGTACAGGAACAAATCAGTGCGCTCCAGGAATTCGCCCAAAGCATTGTCAAAGCCATACACGATGGTCACCATCATCGTCACAAATATTTTGAAAATATTAAGGCCGATTTATTGAGCTTCCAGCAAAAAGCTGACTCAAAAGAATTCAATCACATACTCAAGCAAACCGGACTTAAAATAATTGAGCTTGCCAGGCTGATCGGGAACTTATCCAATTTACAGCTAAAACCACTGCGCAAATACTATAACGACCCATTAAAAAAAGTAAACCAGACCCTTGATCTGGCAAAACTACAGAAACTCTATATTCGCTGGGTCAGATCCTTCAGGCCTGACGAGCGCAAAGAAGAAGGTTCGACCAAACGTAAACAGGAGCTGCTATTAGAGTTAAAAAAAATGCCTGATGATGGCAATCGTTTGCTGGCATACCTGAGCAAGACCGATCCAGGGCAAACGATCCCGCCCTACGAGGATCAAAACAACCGACGTACACCCAAATGCCAAAGTCTGCATTTAGCCATCGATGGCCTGTATAAAACCTGTCCGAATTGGCTAACGATTGTAGACAAATTATTGGAAGCAGAGCAAAAAATCGCAGGTTCTAGTCTGCCTATGATCGCCAGCAATCTGGCACGCCAACTGGAGAATCATGTACAAAACAGAAATTTTCGTCAGGCGCAGCAGCAGCAGCAGCATGGCACAAAGCCCCGGACACAAAGCAAAAAAGCCGAACACATGCAAGGACACGCCCAAGCATTGCTACTGCACAGATTTCTCGATCGTAGCATGCGAATCGATCCTTACAGAACGCGCAAACTAGCCACTTACGATAGCAGCGCAATTGTGGAAAACAATGAACTGCACGACGCCAGTAAACAACTAACAAGCGCTCTGGGCGCATTCAGTGTTGAATACCTGAAACTCGCAGCCCTGTACTATAGCGAAAGGGAAGCAGCACATCAGGGAGTCTGGAATACTACAAACAATCAAATACTCGAAAACTGCGGCGGAAAGCCGCGACTTAAAAAAAGGATGCCAGAGCAATTGATCGGGCCAATCCTGGGCAAGCCACTTACAGCCAACCAGTGCGCTGAACTGCATGGCTTTCTGAAAAATGAAAAACTCGGCCGTTCGAGTTTGCTAGGTATTTGCAAAAAGATAGAAGAAGTACGCAAAAAAGCGGGTAATGGGTTTGCCCTGTTGATCAAGGATATTGAGTACAAGCAGCATAGCCTGGAGCGCAAAGGAACCAGGGGAAAAGCTGTTAAAGAGCAAAGCGGTGCAATATTGGATGATGAGGAAAAGTCTTTAAAGCAACTTTTAGACAAGGTCCCGAATGTTGCAGGCAAAATTGCTGACTTTTTCAACTTGAGCTACTATGAGCAAAAACGTTTCGAAAATCCGTTTTCATTGGCGCAGATTTATAATATTCTGGAAGGCGACACCGGTGGATTTCATCGCACTTGCCCCTTGTGTACTTTGGAAAATCTTTGGCGCAGTCTGGACGCGAATTCCGAGTATGAAAAAGCAGCCAATGCCAGCCGCCTGCCTGCACAAAGCCTGCGTCCGTTTGATGGCTGGGTGGCCCGTTTATGCGAGGCGAATGCTGTCAAAATCGCTCATCTAAAACTTGAGCAAGTAAAAAAAGAGTTTCAGGGTGCTCTGCAACCAGCTGCTATCGGCCAAATCCACATACCAATCGTCGTTGAACAAAACGCTTTTCACTTTACCGCCGACTTATCCGAACTCAAAGGCAGCGCAAACCGGCAAAAAGCGCGCCAACGCGCAACCCGTAGTGATGAAAACTGGTTAAACAAATGGGAGCGGATCAAGGCTGCATCAGGCAACATCTGTCCCTATTCGGGACAAGCGATTGGCAAAGCCGGTGAAATCGATCATATTATTCCTCGCAGCAAATCCCGTGACACAAATGGTACGGTTTTTAATTCCGAAGCAAATTTGATTTACGCTTCGGTCAGCGGGAATCAGCAGAAAGGCAACACTGTATATACACTCCAAAATCTGGCCCCCGCCTACCTGAAAAAGCAATTCAAGACTACCAATATCCAGGCAATCGAAATTGCCATCGAAGGTGCTTTGAACGCCATCAGCAGCCGGACCGCCCAACGCGTTATTTTTGATCAGCTGGATGACGCTGAACAAAAGGCCTTGCGACATGCGTTGTTCAGTTCAAATCAGACAATACATGACAGGGCCAAACGAATGCTGGCCACGGCCTTTAAAGCGAGAGTCAACGGAACCCAGGCCTATTTACTAAGTTGTATTTACAAACACCTGCGGCGCGAATTGGCAAAACAGTATCCCGGTCATACGGTAGAATTTAGCGCTATTCCCGTTGATGCGCGCCAGACCCAAAAGTATCGCCAAATACTGGCTGAAAAATACCCGGAATATACCAAGCAGGTTATGCAAGGCGCTGGTAGTCACGTAATCGATGCGACGCTGGCATTTGCCGCGGCATTGCTGGATGACAAGAACACAGACACACTACAAGCGCCTGTGCCACAAAAAGAGGATGAACACACGGCTGTTTATTTAAAAAAACTGATCACCGACAGCCTTGCCATTAAATGGTTGCAGCGCCGTGAAAAGTACAATAAAAATCCACTGGGCGGGCATTCCATTTTCAAGGAAGGTATGTACGCTGAACATTTTGTACCAATGTGGCTGCGGGATGGTCAATTAAAGATCGGTTTTGGACCACAAAGCGCTGTGGTGATTGAAAAAGGTGCAACGGGGCTTTTACGCGTACTATTGCCTTATCTGAAAAACACAGAGGGTTTACCCGACCTTGACAGCCCTGATGATGACAATGCTGATCGAAGCCTGGGTGATTGCAATTTGGAACAGGCACTGCTGATTGATAAGCAAAAGGCGATTGCCTACCTGCACAAATATACACGCGGTGAAGTCGAATCAAATGATAAGCGCGTATACACCGCCCTAAATGGTCTCTACTACACGACGCAAAAGCAGAATGTGAGTGCTCAATTTTTCGAGCAGGGTAAATTCAAAGGCCTTGATGCCGCATTGCCAGATGATAAAAAAACTGAAATAAAAATAGTGCTTGATCTAAAAACCATCACTGCCAACAAAAAAGGGGTCAATAAATGCAGCTTCAGCCTCGAATTACCTTTAAAAAGCGAATGGCGGCGATTATTACAAGAACCATTATTTCAAGACCTTAAAAAAGGCGCCAAGGAACCCGCCGAAATGGAGCAGGTCTTGCGTGATTTTTTTGCAGTGCCAGCGCGAGTATGGGATCATCAAAAAGTACGCAAGGTCTTTGCTCTGCCAATCAAAGCCGATCCAGCCGGGGCCTTCCGAATTCAGAGAGGCAAGCCCAACGGTTCGCCTGTATTTCAGATGCTTGCCATTGATGGCAATGCAGTAGGGGCTTTTCCGATTGTAGATGACAAGGTTGATAATAAAGATGCTGTTATATTGGACGCCTTGCAAAGCAGCAAGCGCCTGGCTCCCAAAGATCCGTCAGGGACGACTAAACCTGACGCAGTGGCACACTTCGATGAATGGCGCCGTCTCGTGGACCTAGAAAACATGGATAAACTACCGACCGGGTTGCAAAAGCTTGAGCTGGCGCCGGGTTCGAAAACCCGCATGTATTTGAGACTGGGCATTGCTTTGGATACGTTTAACAAACACTGGCTGCCATTACTCGAAACCGAAGCAACAAAATTAAATCTGCTAAACGTACCGGCAAAGCTCAAGTTTGACAAATCGAAAAAAGACGCAGCTAAAAAGTTGTTACAAAATATTGCGATGCCCCGCAATGATATGAATGTTCTCTTTATCGATTCGGAACGGATTGAGCTGGAATATATTGTTGAGAGCAATACTAACGGCCTTTTTGATCTGTACAATAAAGCGCTGCCAGTGCAATGAAGCATCTGATCGTAATGAATCATGGCGCATTCATCGGGAATACCCAGGAGCGACTCGTCATACAAGAAGGCGATGAGCGGCGCGAATTTGCCCTGAATCGCTTACGTACTCTGACAATCGCTCGCAGCGGCGTGAGTATCAGCGGCAGTCTGTTACTGCGCTGCGCCATGCACGGAATTCGGGTTTTTATTCTGGATAGCAGGCATCATCTAGTGGTAGAGTTAGCAGGCGCAAGTCAACATGCGGTCGTGCAATTGCGTAAAAAGCAGTTTGGATACCTGGATTCCAGAAATTGCATCGATGCCATGCGCCGCATAGTCCACGCCAAGATTCGCAATCAACGGGCGGTATTGCTCTATTTTGCAAAGTATATGGCGCAGCATGAACCGTCCCAAGGCAAAGCATTGCAAGAGATTGCGGGGCAAATGCAGGCGCTGGCTGTCACATTACGTGCACCAGGAGCTGCAGACACGACAGAAGTAATGCGCGCCGAGTATATGGGCTACGAAGGCCGGGCAGCGGCGCTGTATTGGCAGGCGCTGCGCCGTAGCGAATTATTACCGCCTGGCTTTACTGGACGCAGCGGGCGTGGAGCAACGGACGCGGCCAACCAGGCCTTGAATCTGGGCTATGCCATCCTGCAAACTTTCGTTTGGAATGCACTGGCAAATGCCGGCCTGGAAGTGTACGCCGGCATACTCCACACCGACAGAGCGGGCAAGCCATCCCTTGTACTCGATGTCATGGAAAGCCTGCGTCCCTGGGTTGTAGATCGGGCCATCATTAAACTACGACAACGCCTGGGCCAACAAGAGCAGCTGAATCGTGATCTCAGTCAGGCTGTAGTCGCCAGTGTGCACGACACTTTTCATCGCAAGTATATATATCGCAAGAAACGACTACGTCTGGAAACGATCCTGCAACGCCAGGCATATCGACTGGCAGGCGAGTTTTGCAACCAGCAGGTTTACAAGCCCTACTTGTTTCGGTGGTAACAATGACAGCCCAAAAAAGCACGCTATTCATCGAAGTGATCGTCGCCTACGATATTGCCGACAACAAGGCACGGCGTAAACTGCATGACGGTCTGTTAAATTTGGGACTATACGATATCCAGAAAAGCGTGTTTTGGGGTCGCCTTAATCAGGCGGAACGCAAGGCCATAACACGGCTCTTCAGTCAATTACTCCAAAAGGATGACCGCGCACTGATTTTGCCCGCCCAAATGTACAAAGCCGTCACAGCAGGCGACTGCTTTGGCTATCAGGAGGACAGCTTTGTCGAAAAACGCAGTGAAATCATATAGCATACCAGCGGCCATGCTGCGTCAATTTGCATTTTGTCCGCGTATCGTCTACTATCGCTTGATTCTGGGCCAACGGCCCCGCCATACAATCTGGATGCAGCAGGGCCTGGATCATCAAGAGCACCTCGACCGATTGCTGCAACGCAGGCGACTCGGTCGATTTTCCATGGAAGGCGCGCAATTGCTCCAAAACTATGCATTGTCCTCGGAGAATTGGGGCGTGCATGGCATGGTGGATACTCTGCTCGTCAATGATATCGAAGTAGTACCCCTTGAAATCAAACTAGGCCGGGCTAACGGTGGTCGCGGTCATCGATTACAGTTACTAGCCTACGGCCTAATGGCCGCTGAACAAATGCGCAAGGACTTCAGACAAGCCTTTTTGCTGTATGGAGCCAAGGGCAATCAGGTCCAACCGATTGTAAACGTTGAAAAAAGCCGGCGGCAATTAAAACAGGTAATTGCAGCTATTCAAGATATGGAGACCGACATGCTTAAACCTGATAGCGCCGCAACTGCACAGCAATGCGCTCAATGTGAGCATATACGCGAGTGCAACGATCGAGATTTCTAGTTGCTATGCTATCAGAATGGCGTAAATTGCCCGAGAATGAAAAACCCGGCATATGCAATAGAGGCCGGGCCATCCTTGCTTTTGGATGATTTCAGCACATAAGTTTCTTTCGGGGACATACTATAATGCTTTTTTCGCAAAATCAAGCCTTTTTTAGACAAAATCACACTTTGCGAACAAAAAAGTTGCCAATTTGGCTTGAAACGGCCCCTTTGTGCGTTCAGGGGCCGCTCCATCATACCAAGCGAAAGAAACTCAGCAACTGAAACGTGACTGGCCGTTTCAGATAATTATTTCCAGCACAACCATCATACCAAGCGAAAGAAACTCAGCAACTGAAAC
>JAGRNA010000106.1 GCA_020441005.1 Leptospiraceae bacterium | reverse complement strand
CCGGGAAAATGATCTGCTCTTTGATCGATATATTGTAATTACCACGACCATCAAAGGAATTCGGATTCAAACCGCGAAAGTCCCGTACCCTTGGCAGCGCCACATTGATCAGGCGCTCCAGAAATTCATACATACGGCTGCCGCGCAATGTCACCATGCATCCCAGAGCCATACCTTCGCGCAATTTGAAGCCGGCGATCGACTTACGAGCATGCGTTTTGACCGCTTTCTGTCCGGTGATTTTTTCCAGTTCTTCCATCGCCACTTCCAGCCCCTTTGGATTGGTTGTGGCCGAACCCATGCCGACATTCAAGACTACTTTTTCAATGCGCGGTATTTGCATCGGCGTTTTGTAGGCAAATTTTTCGTTCAGAGCCGGGCTGATCTCGTTTTTATATTTCTCTCTTAGAATACTCATGATTTTTACAACCAGGGACAATCAGGTCCGCTTACTTCTTCTTGTCTTTTTCCTTGATCTCGCCATTGCCGCCTGCTCCGCGTTCTACCCGGACTTTGCGACCATCTTTTTGATCGTAACCCACTCGTACGCCTTTTTTCAATTTTGCGTCATAATACATTATATTAGAGATGTGCAATGGCATTTCGACGTCAATTTGTCCGCCTTGGGGATTATCCTGCGTTGGACGTTGAAAACGGGTTACCCGATTCACACCCTGAACAATCACTTTGTCGCTCTTGCGATCAATAAACATAATCGTACCGCGTTTGCCCTTTTCCTTGCCAGCAATGACGATCACTTCATCATCTACTCGCAATTTACGCGGCTGATGCTGTTTTGCCTGATTCTTTGCCATATTTAACTCGCTTATGCCTGTGGCCTATAAAACCTCGGGGGCTAATGATACAATCTTCATAAATTTACGGTCTCGCAATTCACGCGCCACCGGTCCAAAGATTCGCGTTCCCTTGGGATTCATTTTTTCATCGATAATAGCGCATGCGTTTTCATCAAAGCGGATATAGGATCCATCCGCCCGGCGGATTTCTTTTTTGGTGCGCACTATGACCGCCTTCTGGACAGCCTTGTTATGCACCTTCTTGCCTGTACTGTCTTTTAAGCCGTAAGCGGGGATCGAATCCTTCACTGCCACGACAATAATATCACCCACTGTAGCGTAGCGTCGCTTGGAACCGCCCAGCACCTTGATACATTGCACCAGACGTGCGCCTGAATTATCAGCTACTTGTAAAAAAGTTTCTACCTGAATCATTAACGTGCACGCTCCACTATTTTATACAAGCGATGGCGCTTGGTTCGTGACAAAGGCCGGGTTTCAACAGCCATTACTGTGTCGCCCAATTTACACTCATTACCTTCATCATGTACATGTATCTTGCGGGAGCGCTTGATCATCTTTTGAAACAAGGGGTGTTGACGGGGGGTTTCAATCAAAACTACCCGCGTTTTGTCCATCTTGTCCGAGATAACCTTACCTTGCACGATCCGGAGCTTGCCTCTTTCTTTTTGTGTACTCATACTTGATCCTCTGGAAGCGCTCAGGCTCCGCCTTTCGCGGCCTTTAATTCCCGCTCCCGCTTGATTGTTAGAATGCGAGCTATGCTGCGCTTCACCAGACGCGGGCGGGCGGAGTTTTGCAAGCTGCGTGTTACTGCGTAAGTAAATCGCAATTCGCGCAATTCCTTGCGGAAGCTTTCTAGCTGCTTGTCGAGCTCCTTTTCCGTCATTTCATGATAACTTACTGCCATTGCCCTTGCCTTCTTGTATTAAATTGCGAGCTTCTTCACAAAAGTGGTTTTGATCGGCAGTTTATGCGCTGCCAGTCGGAAAGCTTCCCGTGCCAGGTCTTCTTCGACCCCGCTCATCTCAAACAACACGCGCCCCGGTAATGCTTTGGCTACCCAGAACTCGGGGCTGCCCTTTCCACTACCCATACGCACCTCGGCTGGTTTTTTGGTAACGGGCTGGTCTGGAAAAACGCGAATCCACATTTTGCCGCCCCGCTTGACATGCCTGGTCATGGCTCGTCGGGCTGCTTCAATTTGACGCGCCGTTAGCTTGCCGCCTTCGATCGCCTTCAGTCCATATTCACCAAAAGCAACATAGCTGCCTCGCAAGGCCTTGCCTTTCATGCGACCGCGTTGTCGTTTTCTATATTTTACTCGCTTGGGCGATAACATACTCTAGTACCTGTCCTGCATCTACTGGTCTAACGCTCGCGGCGCTTGACAATAAACGAATCCTCTTCTTCCGTAGCTGTTCCCGGCAGCACGTCTCCGTGATATGTCCACACCTTGACCCCGATAATTCCATATGTTGTGAGGGCGCGGCTGGTGGCATATTCCACTTTGGCTCGTAATGTATGCAGGGGCACCCGGCCATCCTTGTATTGTTCCGTTCGCGCCATATCAGCGCCATTCAAACGACCGGAAACCTTGATTTTTACACCCAGCACTCCGCCACGCATGGCGCCGCGCAGGGCTTGCTTCATGACGCGCCGAAAGGGCATCCGTCCTTCCAACTGCTGCGCGATCGTATCGGCAATCACCTGAGCGATCGTTTCCGGCTTCTTAACTTCAACAATCGAGACGGCTAGCGGTTTGCCGATCTGCTTCTTGAGCTCAGTCTTCAAGGCTTCAATGTTAGCGCCCTTTTGGCCGATGACCACACCGGGACGCACGGTATGTATATTGACATTCACTTTCTCCGGAAAGCGTTCAATTACAATCCGCACAATTCCAGCCCGCTTGAAGCGCGTGTTAATCAATTTGCGTATTTTAATATCTTCATGCAAATCCTTGCTGTAGCCCTCCTGAGAAAACCAGACGGAATCCCAGGTCTTGATGACTCCCAGCCTCAGGCCGATTGGATTGATTTTTTGTCCCATAAAATTACTTCGTTCCTGTTCCTTAACTGATTAGCTGTCCGCCAGAACAACAGTGATATGACTGGTCCTCTTCAAGATGCGCATACCGCGGCCCCGGGCCCTGGCCTTGAAACGTTTGAGGGTGGGGCCTTCATCGACATACAGCTTTTTCACAAAGAGCTGATCGTCAGCAATTCCGTCATTGGCCTGCTTCGCGTTGGCCCGCGCTGAATTTAACAATTTCAAGAGCAAGCCAGAAGCCTTGCGCGGGACAAATTGCAGGGTATCAATGGCTTCCGAATAGGAAAAACCACGGATTTCATCTGCGACCAACCGCGCCTTGCGGGGGCTGATTAGTAAAAACTTTGCTGTAGCCTTGGCTTCCATTTCAAGTATCCCAAATGTATTTGCAATTCGAACAAGATCTACTTCTTGCCCTTCTTGTCTAGTGAGGTATGTCCCCGATAATTGCGTGTCGGCGCAAATTCGCCCAGTTTGTGACCAACCATGTTTTCGTTCACATATACCGGTATGAAACTTTTCCCATTGTAAACCAGGATCGTATGACCGATAAACTCCGGAAAAATCGTTGAGCGCCTGGACCAGGTCTTAATCGGCTTGCGGTTGTTTTCCTGGTTTTGATTTTGCACCTTGTTCATCAGGTGGTCGGCCACATAGGGACCTTTTTTAAGAGAACGCGCCATATTGCTTACCTGCCAATCCTTTTGTTAATGCGACGCTGCACGATGAAGCGATCTGATGGTTTATTTTTCTTACGAGTTTTGTATCCCTTGGTGGGCTGCCCGGTCGGACTGACCGGATGACGTCCGCCAGAGGTCTTGCCCTCGCCACCGCCATGGGGGTGATCCACAGGGTTCATCACCACGCCGCGCACATGCGGTCGCTTACCTAGCCAGCGCGAGCGCCCAGCCTTGCCAATACTCAGCAGACTATGCTCGCTGTTACCCACTTTGCCGATGGTGGCCCGGCAGGTATTGAATACCTTGCGCGTTTCGCCCGAAGGCAATTTCAGGATAATGTAATCCCCGTCCCGACCAGCAACGACGATTTGACTGCCAGCCGTACGCGCCATTTGTCCACCGCGGCCTGGTTTGAGTTCGACATTATGCACAACAGTTCCGACCGGAATACGATTCAATGGCAGCGCATTGGCAACCTTGATGGGCGCTTCTACGCCAGACTGAACTTCCTGCCCCTTTTGCAATCCTTCCGGCGATAGTATATAACGCCAATCGCCATCCGCATATTTGATCAGCGCAATATTCGCTGTGCGATTCGGGTCGTACTGAATTGCGGTGACAGTGCCTGGCACGCCATCCTTGTTACGCTTGAAATCAATTACCCGATATTGACGCTTGTGTCGTCCGCCGCGAAAGCGAATTGTTACGCGTCCGGCGCTGTTACGACCAGCCTTGTAGTTAAGGCTTTTGCGCAATGATTTGGGCGCCTCGTCAGCATCAAGACTGCTAAAGTCCAATACGGTCTTGTACCGCATGGAGCTTGTGTATGGTTTAAATTTCTTCAGGGCCATGATTTATTCCTGCCTAGACGCTTATCTTAAGATCCAGCTCCTGGCCCGGTGCCAGGGTTACGATTGCCTTTTTCCAGCTTGCCAGCTGTATGCGATCCCGCCGATAGCGCCGAAAACGTCCACCCACGACCATTGTATTGACCTTGACGACTTTTACATCGTACAGTTTGTGCAAGGCTTGTCGAATCAGCTCCTTGCTGGCACCCGGATGAACCTTGAAGCAATAGCGCTTTTTAGATCCCGGCAAGGCTTCGATTTCCTGGGTTTTTTCGGTAATAACCGGTTCGATAATAACATTATCCAGTTCCATTAGTTAGCCCCCTTTGCCGCCGGCGCATATTGCTCCGCGAGCTGTGTCAAAGCGGATTCAGTCACCAGAATAGTATCGGAATACAACAGTTCCGGCGCTGTCAGACGCGAAGCATGGATATAGCGCACATGGGGGATATTGCGCATCGATGCTTGTAATTTTTTATCATCCCCGGCCACAATCAACGCGACAGTGCCAGCTGGCACTAATTCGGCTTTCTTTAGTATTGCATAGGCGGATTTGGTATTGAAATCATCAAATTTCAGATCCTCGATCACAGCAACCGACTGATTCACTGCCTTACTGCTTAAAATCGCCCGCAAACCGGCATGGCGCTGTTTTTGCGGCAAGCGAATCTCATAGCTGCGCGGACGCGGGCCAAACACGGTGCCGCCACCCTTCCATTGCGGGGCACGATTGGTTCCCTGGCGCGCATTACCAGTTCCCTTTTGGCGCCACGGCTTTTTACCACCGCCGCTGATTTCACTGCGCTCTTTTGTCTTGTGGGTGCCTTGACGTCGATTGGCCAACTCAACTCGAATCACAGTGTATATGGCGCTTTTACTGTAGTCTGACTGGAAAAGCGTTGCCGGCAGATCCAGTTGACCGGCAGAACTGCCATCAGCTTTGTATTTTGTGGCTTTCATGTCTTTCTTAAATAACCAATCCTAGTATTTGGGCAGGAACTACCCGAGCGCCTCAATTGTCACAACGGCACTACGCGGCCCCGGCACAGCGCCCTTTACAAATAACAAATTCTGCGCCACATCAATCTTTACGACCTGCACGTTCAGGACCGAAGTGCGTCGCACGCCTTTGTGGCCCGGCATTGCCTTGCCTTTAAATACCCGACCTGGAGTTGTGGTCGCGTTCAACGAGCCTGGTGCCCGATGAAAACCGGAGCCATGAGTCGCCCGACCCCCGCCAAATCCATGTCGTTTGACGGAACCGGCAAAGCCCTTGCCCTTGGATATACCACTGATTTTGACTTTGTCGCCCTCAGAGAAAACGTCCGGCCCTAACTCCTGACCGGCCTCCAATCCTTCAGAATAATCTCTGAATTCACGCAAGACGCGGCGGGGCTCCTCGACTCCCTTCTGATGACCAAGGGCCGCCTTATTAAAAAGCTTGGGACGCGCTTTGTCGAAACCCAGCTGCGCCGCAGTGTAGCCATCCTTTTCGACAGTTTTTAGTTGAATGACACGACAAGGTCCAGCCTGCAGAACCGTAACCGGAATCACCTGGCCGTTTTCATCGAAGATCTGGGTCATTCCCAGCTTTTTTGCTATAATTCCCTTTGCCATCCTGCTGCCTCAGCCCTCGATCAGCTTTTAATATCCACATTGACACCGGCCGGCAACTGCAGCTTCATTAGCGCATCAACCGTATCCGGGTTTGTATCCATAATATCGATCAAGCGTCGGTGCGTGCGAATCTCATACTGTTCGCGTGATTTTTTATTCACATGCACCGAGCGCTGGATTGTAAATTTCTCAATACTGGTCGGCAGCGGGATCGGCCCCGAGATCGAAGCGCCGGTGCGCTTGGCTGTCGCCACAATCTCGGCTGCCGACTTATCGATCAGCTGATGATCAAAGGCCTTTAGTTTGACTCTGATTTTTTGCATCTCTTACCGCGCCTGCTATCCTGTCGTTTACTCGACAACCTCGGCTACAATACCCGAACCGACAGTTCGTCCGCCTTCACGGATCGCAAACTTGAGACCCTGGCTCATAGCAATGGGGGTAATCAATTCTACTTCAATGGTCACATTATCACCCGGCATTACCATTTCGGTTCCGGAAGGCAGTTGCACTGTGCCAGTCACGTCAGTTGTTCTAAAGTAGAACTGCGGACGATAGTTGTTAAAGAAAGGAGTGTGGCGACCGCCCTCATCCTTGGTCAGGACATAGACCTCGGCCTTGAACTTTTTATGCGGAGTGATGGAACCTGGCTTGGCCAGAACCTGCCCGCGCTCAATATCATCTTTCTTGGTTCCACGCAGCAGCGCGCCGATATTATCGCCAGCCTGGGCATCATCCAGCAGCTTGCGGAACATTTCGATACCGGTCACAGTTGTCTTGGTTGTATCACGAATGCCAACGATTTCAACTTCATCGTTTACGTTCAACTTGCCTTGCTCCACGCGACCGGTGGCGACAGTTCCACGTCCGGTGATAGAGAAAACATCTTCGACCGGCATGAGGAAGTCCTTATCCAGCACACGCACCGGATCGGGCACATAGGTGTCCAGGGTATCAATCAGCTTCATAATGGCCGCTGAACCCATCTCGCCCTCATCGCCTTCAACAGCTTTCAGGGCAGAGCCGGAGATAAACGGAGTTTCCTCTGGAAAACCATAGCTAACCAGCAGTTCCTTGACTTCTTCCTGCACCAGCTCAACCATTTCTTCGCGCTCGTCTTCCTTGATTGCGTCTACCTTGTTCAGGAAAACTACGATCGAAGGCACACCAACCTGACGAGCGAGCAGGATATGCTCACGAGTCTGCGGCATGGCACCGTCCATCGCTGATACAACCAGGATAGCTGCGTCCATCTGGGCCGCGCCGGTGATCATGTTTTTCACATAGTCAGCGTGACCAGGACAATCCACGTGTGCATAGTGTCTTTTGTCTGTTTCGTATTCAACGTGAGCAGTAGCAATAGTAATACCCCTTTCTCTTTCTTCCGGAGCCCCGTCAATATCGTCATATTTTTTTTCTTGCGCTTGACCTTTCTTAGCAAGAACTTTGGTAATTGCCGCTGTTAGAGAGGTTTTTCCATGGTCAACGTGCCCTATGGTACCAATATTACAGTGCGGTTTATTCCTTTCAAATTTTTGTTTAGCCATAACCTTAATCTCCTGAAAGTTTATTACAAATCAACATCAAATAATTTAATTACACTTTTTAACCACATCATCCGAATAAATGGAGCGGGTGATGAGAATCGAACCTACGTAGCCAGCTTGGAAGGCTGGTGCTCTACCATTGAGCTACACCCGCACGCAAACTTTCTCCAACCAA
>JAGRNA010000105.1 GCA_020441005.1 Leptospiraceae bacterium | reverse complement strand
GCCAGCATCTGATCGACGCTTGCCGGCCTCCGAGGCAAAAAACCCAGAATTTTTGATAGCATGTGAGAATAAATTTTTGGCAATAGCCGCAAGTGTCCAGCGAAAAAATCGTCTCATAGCCTGGCGATTTGAATCATGAGCGGACTGCCGTCCAGATCTACCCGCAACCTGCCAACCGGATCATCAGTCAGAGAGCCGAATTTGGCCAGTGTTTCGCTGCAAATAAAATCAGCGTAGTCCTGGAAGGCGGACTGCAGGGCCGGGCTGTCGTAGTCCAGCTGAATCAGAATCCGGTCGGTGACATTCAAACCGGAATTTTTGCGCAGCTCCTGGATGTGGCGTACCAGATCGCGAGCCTGCCCTTCGGCAATCAGGCCGGGCGTCAATCGGGTATCCAGGGCGACCAGCATACCCTGCGCCTCAGCCCCGGCCGTACCCTCTTTCGAGATGGATTCAATCAGCACTTCGTCGGTGCCAAGCTCGATTTGCTCGCCCGATTCAGTCTGGAAAATCACAGCCTGACCAGCCTTGAACTGCTGGACTAATTCCCTTGCATGGGCGCTGGCCAAATACGTTTGCACATGCCGCACCGCTGGACCAAGCCGTTTGCCCAGGACCGGCAAATTGGGCTTGATCCGATAGTCCAGGATCCCGGCCGATTCATCCAGGAAGCGTATTGCCTTCACATTCAACTCATCTTTCAGTTCGTTGGCAAAGCGCTCAATGGCCCGGCGCTGTTCCTGCTGATCGACATAAATCATTAATTCTGCCAATGGCTGACGGACCTTGAGCCCGGAATCTTTACGAGCGGCGCGCCCCAGGTAGGCCACTGTTTTGATGGTCTGTCCGTTTTGCAGGCTTTGCGCATCAAAGGGTTGTTCGGAATCACGAGCCGGCCAGCGGCTCAGGTGGATACTATCCGCACAGGCCTCGCGCACCTCAATGGGCAACAGGCTTTGCCAGAGTTGCTCGGCCAGAAAGGGTGCAAATGGGGCAATCAAGCGACTGAGTACAAGCAGGCAGCGATACAGGGTATCGTAGGCCGCTTTTTTATCGCTGTCCAGATCACCTTTCCAGAATCGGCGCCGGTTACGGCGGATATACCAATTAGAAAGACTTTCACAAAATTCTTCAATTTCCTGTCCGGCCGCCTGGGAATCATATTCATCCAGATGGCGGGTCACAGATTCAATTAGTTGCTGCAGTGCTGACAGAATCCAGCGGTCCATTTCTGTCCTTTCATCAAAGGGCAAAGCGCCTGCGACTGACGGCAATCCGGCTCCCTGTTCAAATTCCAGGGCAATGCCGTCTACGTTCGCATACAGAACAAAAAAATTCACGCTGTTGACCAGCATGTTAAAAAATCCGTGCACTATCGCGACCGGGTCATTCGCACTGCCCGGTTGACCGACCCGACGCGAATTGCCGGCCGGGGATTGGGTCAAGAAATACCAGCGGATACCATCCGCGCCATGCCGGGCAAAGACATCATCCGGCTTGACAATGTTACCCTTGCTTTTGGACATCTTCTCGCCTTTTTCATCCAGCACATGGCCCAGACAGACGACATTCTTGTAGCTGCTGGTTTCAGAGACCATTGTGGAAACGCATAACAGCGTGTAAAACCAGCCCCGGGTCTGATCAATCGCCTCGGAAATAAAATCCGCCGGAAAATACTGATCAAACTGCTCTTTGCCCCGGACCGGCCAACCCCACTGCGCGTACGGCATAGCACCGGAATCAAACCAGCAGTCGATGACTTCCGGAACCCGGCGCATCTGCCTGCCGGTCTTTGGATCCGTAAAAGTGATGTCGTCCACATAGGGCCGGTGCAGGTCCATATCACCAATGCTCTGACCGCATAGTTCCTCCAGCTCTGCAACAGAGCCGATGATCCGAAAATTGCCATCTCCATCGGTCCAGACTGGCAGGGGTGTGCCCCAGTAGCGCTCGCGCGACAAGGCCCAATCGCGGTTGCTTGCCAGCCAGTTGCCAAAGCGGCCGTCCCGGATATGCTCCGGTACCCAGCGGATATCATTATTATTTTTTATCAGTTGATCGCGAATTGCAGTCGTGCGGATATACCAGGCATTTTTGGCATAATACAACAAAGGAGCACCGGTGCGGTAACCGAAGGGATAACTGTGTTTATAGCGTTCATTGCGCCATAAGGAACCGGCGGCCTTCAGTTCCTTGATTATGATTTTATCGGCTTCTTTAAAGAAAATACCGGCATGCGGAGTCCCGGATATAAAATTACCGTCCAGGCCAACTGCATGCACAACCGCCAGATCATGAGCAATACCGACCTCAAGATCGTCTGCACCATAAGCCGGTGCAATATGGACGATACCGGTGCCTGTATCAGTGGTCACAAAATCAGCGGTTACAATGACACAACTGCGTTTATCCTGATTCGTTTCGCGATGGCGGGCAAAATCAGTCTGCGGTATGTAATCGATTAATTGTTCATATTCCAGTCCGGCCAGTTCACTGCCTCGCAGCCGCTGCAGTACCTGGTACTCATATAATTGCGGTGCCTGCCCCTTTTTTTGCTTTTGACCGCTGATCGTCAGGACAGACTCCAGCAGGTCGGCAGCACACAGATATTGTCCTGGTTGGACCTGATCATGTCCGTCCAAAATTTCGACCAGGATATACTCAACATCAGGATGCACAGCCAGGGCAACATTGGACGGCAGGGTCCATGGTGTGGTAGTCCAGACCAATACCCTCACATCGCCTTCAAAGAGCTTCGTCGGCTTGAGCTGAAAGGCGACGGTGACCGACGGGTCTTCTGTGTCCCGATAGCCCTGATCCACCTCGGCATCTGACATGGTTGCACCCAGCACCGGGTCGCAGGGGACCACTTTAAAACCCTGGTAGATCAGGCCTTTGTCCCAAATCAGTTTGAGCAGGGCCCAAACAGATTCAATAAAATGATTATCCATGGTGAAATAAGCATTACCCAAATCCACCTGGAAGCCCATGCGCTCGCTGAAGCGGTCCCATTCGCCAATGTATTTTTGGACCGATTCGCGGCACAGGCGATTGAATTCGGCTACCCCGATCTTTTGCTCAATCTCGGCCTTGGACTCGATACCCAGGGCCTTCTCGACTTCGCGTTCAACCGGCAGACCATGACAATCCCAGCCGGCCCGCCGCGGTACATGCCGGCCCTGCATCATTTGGTAGCGAATATAGATGTCTTTGTACACCCGGGCCAGCACATGGTGAATACCAGGCAAACCGTTGGTTGTGGGCGGGCCCTCAAAGAAAACAAAAGTCTCCCCATCCGCATTTTGACGTTCGCCCTGTCCAAATACATCAATCTTTTGCCAAAATTCCAGTATTTGGCGCTCGGAAACGTCGCGTTCCTGTTTGCTGATCTCGTTAAACTGAACCATAGATTGCCACCAGAGCGGGTCCTTGCAGATTGGGGCCTTCTAGACCGGGGACCAATGACAATCTTGGCCAGGTGGCCCTGGTGGCAAGCAAGTCCAAAATGGCCGCAGGGCAAAACAACGCAGACCCAATCCAGGTTGCCCGCCCCTTTTCTGGCCGCCAGACCGGGGGGCCTAGAATGTTTGCTTCAGATACAGTGCAAACTCGTAAATATCATCGCCGTAGGCCACATCATTCAGCGCTTTATAGCCCTTATCAGCATTGAACCAGCCCAGCCGCGCGTTGATGCGAAAATCCTGAAATACCTTCCAGCTCAGGCGCGCATTCCATTCGGTGCCCAGATCATTCGAGATCTCGTTGGTATCAGTAAAAAGCATGTATTTACTATTTGTATGGATGACCGGGGTCTGCACCGCGTTCAAGTCAAACCAGGCCAGTTCCAAAGCCAGCTCCGGATTCAACTGCCAGTTCAGTTGCAAGCCCCGGGCGATAACACCGGTCAACTGGCCGCCCGCAAAAATGCTGTAACCGCCAGAATCATCAAGGGCAATCTCCATGTAAGAAAAGGAGGATCCAGCCGTGCGGAATTGATCGCTGCGAAAATCGATCGAACTGCCATCCAGTTCGGTATCCCCGGGAATACGCCCGGAGGCCGCTGCGGCCAGGAATTCAACATACACAAAATCACTGAGCTGGATGCGCAGCGCGCTTTGAAAAGCGCCGGCATTCAGGTGATATTTCTTGCGGGCCGGCGCCTTGACCGCCGTGCTAAAAAAGCCGTTCATGGGATCGTTCGGATCGGCGAGTATTTTGGCCACCACCGGATCGCTCGCCAGGGGCCGCGAAAAACTGCCCCAGTTGCCAATGCCATGCAGCATCAGACTCAACGACTGCCATTTGCCGGTCACAAATAACCCGCCCCAGTACATGCGAGACAGTTCCTGACTGGATTCGACCGGATCGCTTTTGGCGGGATCGTCATCCGCGCTGGCGACGCCGTAGACGCTGCCCTTGAGATAGCGCGGCGTGCTGAATTTCCATTCCAACAGGCCCAGCTTGTTATCTGCAAAATTCGTGTCCGAAAAGCCGTTCGAGTCGCCGTCAATATGCGATTGATCGACAGCATGCACATAAATCGCTTCAATGGTGGAGCGCAGGCTCTGCCAATCATAGCGGATGCGGCCGCCGGCACCGCTGGATGCGATGACGATACCGGAAGGCGTGCTAAAGTTAAATACCCCCAGGTCTCCATTTAAAACCCGCGATTGATTATGCAGATTCAAAAGCAGTTCGCGCGTTTCAATATTTACGCGCCCGCTGCCCCGCCCCCCGCTGCCAGGCCCGCTGGTAGAGCTTTCACGTCCAAAGGTCAAATGACCGACTTCAATCGCATACAGGATATCGGCGTAGGGGCTGGGCCGAAAAGCCATATTGAGTCGAAAGCGAATCGTAGAATAATCCTCGGACTCCTTGTTGGGCGTCTGGCTGATAGAACTGCACTGCGAAGGAAAAGCCTGGCATAATTGATAGTCGGCCCATGATTGTTCACGGCGAGCCTGACCGCTGGTGGTCGGGTTATTAGCCATCGGCAAATCACGCCAAAGGTAATAACCGCGATAGAGGATATCACCGTTATATTGGAAACGATCCAGCATGGAACGCTCGTCGGCGGCCAAAGCAGCGCCACCGATCAGTCCGGGGATCAGACCGAAGGCTGCCAGAATGAGCCCCGGTCCAACGCGCAGCCATTGCACACGTAGCAACCCTTGCCAGGTAGTCGGCCGCCCATGGCCCACCCGCAGATCAAGAGCCTTGCCAGGGATGACGACGAGAGCGCTCAAGAACGATGATATATAACGCAAATCACTCACCCTCCGGTATCCAGTTATTATTTTCCAGATAACGATCGATGACCCCCTTTAATTCGCCGCTGCGATTGAGTTCACGCAAGAAAAAATTCACTTCCTGAAGCAAGGCCAACTCGCCGCGCGGTACAACGACAGACAGGAATTCCGGCCGATACACCTCCAGCAAGGCCTTATAGGCTGACTGAAGGGAGCTATCCCGGGCGACCTGGGATTGAATAAAGATGCTGTCAGCGATCATTGCATCGATTTCGCCGTTTTTCAGGCTTTCAATCATCTGCTTGTGGTTATCAAAGGGCACAACCTTGTGCTTCTGAAATTCCCTGTCCGTCAGCAGTAATTCATGATTGGCCGTATTACGCTGCACCCCCAAAGTCAGAATACCAGCCTGATTCAGGTCGCCAATCTGGCGAAAGCGCTTCGGGTTATATTCCACCGAATCGGACTCCGGTGGCAAAGCCCGTTTCGCGACCAGCGCGCCGGCAGAAGTGCGCACATAGGGTTCGGAAAAATACACGTAGCGACCGCGGGCCAGATTGCTCGAAACGCCGCCAAAAGCGAGGTCCACCTGATGGGTATGCACCAGACGCAGGAGGTCGTTCAGGGAGGTATACTGGAACTCCAGCTTCACCTGTAAATACTCCGCCAATAATTGGGCCAGCTCTACGTCAATGCCCGGATAGCCCTGGCGAGGATTGGCAATATGAAAGGGGTGTATATCCTCATTCAGGGCAATTCGCAACACCCCCTTTTTCTTAATCTGTAACAACATTCCCTGGGCCCGGTCAAAGGCTTTTAATCCTTTGTAGGGATCCGTGGGCACTGTTTGCTCCATCTCTGTGTCTTCCTGGGCCGGGGTCGCGTTCGCAGAGAAGAACAGGACGCAGAAAAGCGCGTGCATCAGGACGGCTGTGGGCCTGAAGTGGACGGTGGCAACTTTTTGAATCCTGGACGACATAGTGCGCTTTATGTTCATAACGACTCCTTTGATGTAAACGACTTTTCCCGATCCGGGTCTTCAAAATCAGCCTGGCGGGGATGCCGTTCCGGCCACTGGCAGCCGATACTAATGAAAGGCAGCCAATCTCATCTTGCCTGGCTTGCTTTTTGGATATAAATTGCTTATTTGACGCATAAAAGAGCTTACTGGTTCAAAGGGGCACATAGTTTTCATGCAAGTACAAAACAATCCGGTGCAGGTGGAGCGGCACTTGTTTATCAGCGCTGATCTGGTGTCGCAATGTTCCGCGCTCAACATGCCACCGGACAAAGCTGTAACAATCCGGACCTTTGATGCCCACGCCGCTCATTTCGCCGGTGTGGAACGCAGTATACACGCCATCCTGTTATGCACCGATACAAGCTTGCAAAAGGACAGCACCGGGATTCGCGACTGGCTGATCCATGATCCGGAACGTATATCGCGTTTGATCGTGATCGGCCAGCCCGATCCGGGCGAATTCAGTCCGGCGATCCGCGATAATATTATACTATTACTACCAAAAGAGAGCAATTGTGATCAATTAAGCTATAATATCAATCATGTCTTTAATTTAATCCAGCTGGAATATGATAAACTGAATCTGAGTTCTCGCCTGGCCCTCAATTCATCTGACTTGCATCAAATCAGCGAGGTCGGCCAGGCGCTTTCAACTGAAAATGATTTTAATAAACTGATTGATCTGATTATGACGCGCGCGCTGGATCTGAGCAACGCAGATAGCGGCTCCATTTATTTGACCGAGACCGGTGACGGCAAGGAACCGCCAACGCACCTGCGCTTTGTACGCTCTTCCATGCAATTGGATGCCAATCAGTTCCTTTTGCCCATCGACAGCAATAGTATCGCCGGCCATGTGGCTGCCACCAACCGGCCGCTTTTAATCCGGGATGTGCACTTTCTGCCCGCAGACGCCAAATTTGCCTTCAATTCTGACTTTGACGAGGCGAACCACTACTACACCAAGTCCATGATGGTCATTCCGATGACCAATTACCGCCGTGAAGTGATCGGCGTTCTCCAGCTGATCAACCGCAAGAAAAACAAGCAAATGCAACTCAGCGCGGCGGAAATGCAGGGGCCCAGCGTGATCGAATTCAGTCAAAAAGATTATGAACTCGCCAGCGCCATAGCCGGTCAGGCGGCGGTCGCCATTGATAATCAACGATTGCTGAATGGCCAAAAGAAGCTGTTAGAAAGCTTTATTCATTTGATCGCCAACGCGATTGACTCCAAATCCGAGTACACCGGTGGTCATTGCAAGCGTGTACCGATTCTGACAGAAATGCTGGCGGAGGCGGCCTGTCAAAGCCAGGCGCCCGGACTGGCTGATTTTGATCTGAACGAAGATGAGTGGTACGAGCTACGCATCGCGGCCGGTTTGCATGACTGCGGTAAAATTGTCACGTCCGTGCATGTGATGGACAAGGCCACCAAACTGCAAACCATCTACGACCGGGTTGCCGAAGTCGAGGCTCGTTTTGAAATCCTGAAAAGGGACGCCGCCCTGCGGATCCAAAGACGCATGCATCAAAGGCCGGCGGAACGAACCGGTCTGGAATCAGAGCTGGTGCAGGAGCTGGAAACCCTGGATGCCGAACGATTGTTTATCCAGCGCATGAATGTGGGCGGCGAGATGCTGGCCGATAGCGATGTAGAGCGAATTCAGAGTATCGCTAATCGGACAGTCCAGATCAGCGGTCGCACAGTGGCTTTACTAAACCCGGACGAGGTGCACAATTTATGCGTCCGCCGGGGAACATTAACCGAGGATGAACGCCTGATTATCAACGCCCATATGGTCGAAACCATCAAGATGCTGGAAGCCCTGCCCTTTCCACCCAATTTGAGGCGTGTGCCGGAGTACGCCGGCGGCCACCATGAAAAAATGGATGGCAAGGGCTATCCCAAGGGGCTCTACGGCGCGGACATGTCTATACCAGCCCGCATCATGGCCATCGCGGATGTATTCGAGGCATTAACGGCGCTTGATCGTCCATATAAGAAAGGGAAAACACTGTCCGAAACCATGCAGATTATGGGCAATATGAAAAAGTTCAATCATCTGGATCCGGATTTATTTGATTTGTTTATCCAGAGCGGTGTCTACCGCCAATATGCAGCCGAGCACTTACCTGCCGAACTGATCGATCCGGTCGATGAAGCCAGTTTGCTCGCCATCCAGCCCCTGCAATTTGAATTACCGCCCCGGGATGATCGCACACACCGCAAATCCGGGTTTTTAGCAGAGTACAGCAGTTTTCTCTAGCCTGGGTACCTGACGCACAGACAGGCCAGTGATTCCCAAACGACCCGCTGACACGCGCGAACATCGCTTGGTGCTGTCCCTGAGCCAGCTAGTCCAGCGATCCCCGCAGCAAAAGATTGCTCCTCAGTCGGACTCTTCAGTTGCGGGTGCGCATTGCAGGATGCGATCCTTCCCCTGCTCTTTGGCCTGATACAAGGCTGCGTCCACTTTGAGATAGAGTTCAGTGGGGTTCTGGCCATGGAAAGGGTAATGGCAGATCCCGCCGCTTAGCGTCAGGCTGCCTCCGGGAAAATTGGCCTCTTTGACATACTGCCGAAATCGATTGGCAACCAGCAACGCCCCGTCCGTATCCGTTTCCGGCAGGATAACAGCAAATTCCTCGCCCCCAAAACGGCAGGGCATATCTTCCCGGCGAAACGACAGACGCATCAAAGTGCCAATCATTTGCAAGGCCTCATCGCCAGCCCTGTGTCCATTCTGGTCATTGTACTGTTTGAAATTATCGAGGTCAAAAAAGAACAGGGCGACGTTGTGATGATGCCGCGCAGCGCGATTAATCTCCTGCTCAAAAAACTGATCAAAAAAACGACGGTTATAAATGCCGGTCAGTTGATCAAGCAAGGCATTCTTGACCATCTGTTCAAAAAGACTGATTTCGACAATCATGGGACTTTTGATAATCCGGTTCTGATGCAGCAAAAAATCCAGCATGGCTACCCGAAAACCGATCGATCGGCCCAGGGCCCGCTCCATCTCAGCCGTGTGCATTAGTATGGCATTCCATAGCTTCTGTGCCTGAGCGGCCTCAAATTGATGGTGCAACAGAACCCGAAATAAATCCACGTAAAACCCGTCATCAGAATGCTGGCGCAGATTCTCCAGTTCCGCCAGGATCAGGGCTTCATTGCTGGCATCTTCCTTGAGCACTGCCTTGATTTTTTCCTGAAAGCGCGCATCCGTTTTCAGGTCATCAATTTCAGTATGTAGCTTGCGAATCTCGGCCTGCGAAAGGTCTTGCACGCGCTCCTGGGCCCGAATGATTTGATCAGCCGTTTGCAACTCGCTTTGGCTCAGCTCTGTCAATTTTTCATAAGCGCCCAGCAAACGCCGCAAACGCTTGATTTCGTGCTCCGCTTCTGTTTTGGCTTTGGATTCTTCTGCTGTCATGCCTGGCTCCGGATTGGACTACACCCACACTGGCTCGTCATCGGTATCAGGGATCCAGCCATGTGGTCTGCCAAGAAACGGAATGGCAAGCAAAAAGCGCATCTGGGCGGTTCATGTCCTGACTCCCGGCGGATGTTGGTCTGTATTACTCGTGAATCGACAATCACCGAAAGATCCGATCGCACTGGAATGTCATGCGCCGCTTTGACCAGACTTTAATTCTGATAACAGACGCGCCATTTCATCCAGTTTGCCGGAAAGTTCCTCCACCTTGCGTTCCTGATCATCCCCCAGACCAGTGCGCAGGATCTCGCGGCCCTGTTCGGCCTTGGCCCGGATTTCATGATGTCCGCTGCGGACCTGTTCCATCAAGCCGCCTAAATAATCGTGGTGCTCAGTCAGCTGCACATCGCCATGCTCGACCATGCTGCGCACAATGTTTTCCAGTTTGTCGCGGGTCAAATGCCGCAGGCCGATCCCGCTGCCGATTAATTGACTGAATAACCCGGACACATTGGTTTTGACTTCCCGAATCAACGCGGACAAGAGATAATTGCTGAAATCGAGATTATAGTGATCCGTGCTGACTTTCAGAAAAGTCTGCCCCAACACCCTGGAAGTAATATCCTGACCAGACACATTGTCGATAATCTGCACATCATGGCCCTCGCTGATCAAACGAGCCACATCATCCAGGGTAATGGTCTGACTGGTATCGGCATCGTATAGCCGGCGGTTGGCATAACGTTTCAGCAGCTTCATACGGTGCTTCCAGCATCTTGATTGTGATGCAGTGCACAAGTATTTTTTGAGCGCCTGAAAAGCCCGGCACTCAAAAACAGCGGCTCAAGCCGGGCCCGTTAGTTTTAAATAGCGCTTCTTGCCGATCCGCAGCACATAATCGCCCGGAAAATCCAGCTCGGCATCTACATCGCTGACGGTGTCCAGCGATTCTCCCAATTTGACGGCCCCCTGTTGAATCAAGCGGCGCACCTCGGATGTACTTTTGGCCATTTTAGCCTCAATGATCAGCTGCACCACCGATCGAGGGCCGGAAGCGGTAACCTGCAAAACCGGCACATCGGGTGGCAGGACCAGCTCACCCTTGCCCCGGGCACTTTTTTCTGATTCCCAGGACTGGCGCGCACTTTCACCAGCGCCAGCGGGATGAAAGTCGTTCACGATCTGGATCGCCAGCAGTTTCTTGGCTTCAAAGGGATCAGCGGAAATCCGCTCGTCAATGGTCGTAATCGGGATATCGGTCAGGTAGAGATAGTAGTCCCGCATCAAGGCATCCGAAATACTCATCAGCTTGGCAAACATATCATAGGGGCTTTCGTCGATACCGATATAATTCTGCATCGACTTGGACATTTTTTTCTCGCCATCCAGGCCTACCAACAGCGGCATCGTCAGGACGACCTGCTGCTCCTGATTATATTCTTTCTGCAGGGCTCGACCGACCAGGAGATTAAACTTCTGATCCGTGCCGCCCAATTCCACATCGGACTGCATCGCCACCGAGTCGTAACCCTGCATTAACGGATACATGAACTCAATCAAACTGATGCTGTCACCTGCCCGGTAACGCTTCTGGAAGTCATCCCGCTCGAGTAGCTGGGCGACGGTATAGCGAGCCGTCAGCCCCAGTATGGCATCAAAGCCCATATCCTCAAGCCAACTGGAATTGAAGACAATCTCGGTTTTATCACGGTCCAGCACCTTGAAAACCTGACGTTCGTAGGTTTTGGCGTTCTGGGCCACTTCAGCACGGGTCAGCTGTTTTCGCGTGGCATTGCGGCCGGTGGGATCGCCGATCATACCGGTCATATCACCAATCAAAAACAGAACCTGATGACCCAATTCCTGAAAATGGCGCAGCTTGCGCAGGAGCACCGTATGCCCCAGATGCAGATCCGGTGCCGTTGGATCAAACCCGGCCTTGATGCGCAGCGGCTGCCCCGATTTTTCACTGCGAATCAGCTTTTCGATCAGCTCATTTTCCGGTAGTACATCCACCGCGCCGCGTTTGATCAGATCCAGTGCCGCCTGGCCGGCTTTACTCAACACAGCCGGCTGGAGACTGCCTGGATTTTTCTGCTGTCCGGATTTCCTTTGGCCCGCGCCTTTTTGGGGGGACGCTGCCTTTTTTTTCGCTGCCATCCTGCCAAAAAGTGCAGCGGATGCTGGCGAGCAAGGGTTTTGATGTTGACAGACTGCCCCTTGTATCGAGTGAATTGCAAGGCATGCAAATCTCCCGGACAATTATGAGCAGTGTTTGCGGCTCTCGTCTGCTCGCCTTTCTTTTTATGGCGGCCATGGCTGGAGCACACTGCAGCGCCGCTATCCGCAAGGCCCCGGAGCTGAAGCAGGATCACTGGTTTATATGGACCAATAGCGCCAACTCCGGACTGGATCCCGGTGACCTGATCGAACAAAGCGCCAGGGCCGAGGATTTTGACAGTCTGAATGACCGCGCCCTGGCCTTGATCAAACTGGGCCGCATTGATCAGGCAGAACGTATTTTCTACGAGATTCTGGCCCAGGGCGGTCCGACCCGGCCAGCCGCGCTGAATCTGGGCAGATTATATGCAATCCTGGGAGAGTCAGCCAGACTGCGTCAGATTGATGACCGGCTCATTTTGGCGAATGACAGCGATAAAGATAAATGGTATCAAACCGCCCGGACTTTGGCCGGACAAAACCGGATGACGGAAGCGCGAGTTCTGCAAGAATCCTTGTTTGAAGGAGCACGCTATATTCCCGCCGGGCTGTGGCTGGCAGATCAATCCCTGGCAGACGGCCAATACCCCCAGGCGCTGGCCCTCTACGAGGCTGTTTTAAGTCAGGATCCCGGATCGCACCCCGCCTTGTTTGCATCGGGCTGGATTCATTTGCAGGCCGGTAATTGGGTACTTGCCCGAGAGTATTTCAGCGAGGCTGTTCGCCGTGGTTCCACCGAAGAACAAATACACTATTATTTAGCGCAAAGCTGGTTTGCCGAGGAAGCCTATACCCGGGCACTGCAGGCAATGCAAACGCGGCTGAATCCGGCAGATTACGACCAGGTTGCGCTATACGGCCAAATATTATTAAAGCTGGAATTCAACCGGGATTTGCGGCCGCTGCTCAAAAAGATTCAAAATCCGGATGATCAAAAAAGCCTGCTGCGATTATGGTACGGCACAGACAGCCAATGGTTATGGAAAATGCATCCCCTGTTAAACAGGGAAATCCGCAGTTTATACTAGCTGCCTGGGCAACCGCGGCTGTTTTATTGATGCACTAACCCGGCCGGGTTCTGGCGTACACCGGCTTTTCGAATTTCAAAGTGCAAATGCGGTCCCGTGGACTTGCCGGTGGATCCAACGCGTCCGATTAGCTGCCCAGCCTGGACCTTTTGACCAATCCGAACCTGCCAGGACTGTAAATGGCCATACCAGCTGGTGTAGCCGTATTCATGTTTCAGCACAATCAGGTTACCATACCCATGTCGATTGGCTTCAGCGCGCACAACTGTGCCCGCCCGGGTGGCATACACGGCCGTTCCCGTGGGAGCCGCCAGGTCCAGACCGCCGTGAAACGTGCGCTGATGCTGCAATGGATCCTGACGATACCCAAAGCTGCTACTGATCCGGCCCGCTCCCGACTGCAGCGGTCTTTGAAATCCCTCACCGCGAAAGTAGCGCATCTCGGCCAAAGGCATTCGTATACCGGGCAGAAAATGAAAATGGATGCCGTCCGTACGTCGGACCACTCCCAGGGCATTCGATTTTTGACCCAGCTGTACAGTTGACTCTATCAAGGGTCGAAACAGACCCCGCGCATTCGGCACATAGAGTGTCTGTCCCTTGACCAGCGCATTCGGATTTTGCAGCTGGTTCAAACTGACCAGTGTATCGGCGTCTTGCGACAGGCGGGCCATAATCACAAAGAAATTGCGCTCGGCACCCACCGTGTAGCGCCAGATCCGCAGGGGTACGGCCAATCCGTTCCCGCGCGCCGTGGATTTTAAATTGGCCGCTATCTCCTGACGCAGTTGCCTGACCTCGGGCAAACCAGGACTCAAACCAGACAGAATGTCCTTGTCAGCCGCCGGTAACGAATGGAAGGCGGCAAATAGCAATAACAGCCAGCCCAGTGGTCTGATGCAGCTCCGGCCAGCTGCGACCGGTTGACTTGTGATCCGCGTTCTCATTACCATCAACATAACAATCCCGATCCATTGCGGTCACCGGAACTAGTTGCGGCCATGCGGTCCAGGTGCGACCGGTTGCCCCTTCCTTTCAATACCTGCTATCTGGTTTGCCTGGCGTCGGATCTTGTTTTCAGTATCGTCATTCTAGCGGGATGCGCTAGTCCGAAATGGAAGGCACAGCCTGGAAACAAGCACGCTTTGCTCAGCAACCCGATCCAGGGCCGCTAAATCGCCTTGACAGTCAATCAGTGCCCGACCGTGCTACAGACGAGCTGTATGTCCACTGACAGATTCCAGGCACCCTCCCCCGCCGGCCCGCCCGGGGTCACTCTCTGGCTAGGCATGCATGGTCTCTTGCAGGTCTTGTTTTTTTTACTCAACCAGTACGCTTACTCCTGGCTGTTCCACATGCTGAACAACCAGACCAATGCCGACCTGCCAACCTGGACCTGGCATTATCTGGCTTACGCCCTGGTTTTTGGTTTAAGCGGGATCGGCCTGCTCACGATCCTGCTGCCCCGCCTGACAGGTTCGCCCGGCCCGAAATGGAGCAGTCATCTGCATGTTGGCTCACACTCACTGACCGTGATCATCGCCACCTGTGTCGGAATCAGCCTGTTTTTCTGGCTACTGGCGCACCTGTTGAACGCCTGGCAGGATTCCGGTGCACAGAGCCCCAGCTTGCTCATGGCCCAGCTGTATAAAAATTCCGGGGCCGCCCTGGCACATTTTCTACTGGCTGTGGTTTGGACGCCCGTTATTGAAGAATTCTATTACCGCCGGGTTTTGACCGGCTGGACGGATGATCTCTTGACAATGGTCAAACCCAATCTGGACAGGGCTCGCAATGGCAGCGCACCAGCAACCTCACTCTCGGACCCGGCTCGCCGAACTGGCAGGATGGGCTTGTCTCGTGTCTGGCAACGACCAGAGCAACTCTTTTACCTGTTGCCAGCCCTGCTTTTTGCCCTTGGTCATCCGGGTAAACTGCTATTCATGCTTGCCCTGGGAGGTGCTTTGGCAATCCTGTTCCTGAGATTCGGCCTGGTGGCTGCCGTAATGACGCACAGCGCCTACAATGCCCTGAT
This sequence comes from Leptospiraceae bacterium, assembly GCA_020441005.1. Classification (GTDB taxonomy): domain Bacteria; phylum Spirochaetota; class Leptospiria; order Leptospirales; family Leptonemataceae; genus JAGRNA01. The sequence continues at coordinate 1,595 of JAGRNA010000105.1, read as the reverse complement.
CTGGTCGAGCGCCTGGTTTTCCAGTGAGTAGTATGCAATCCGTACCTGCCCAACGCAGATCCTTCTATAAAAGGCCTCTGGTGGTCCTGCTGAGTCTGGGACTACTCTGGGTCCAGAGCCCTCTGTTGTACGCTGATAGTGTGCGTAGCTATGAAAGCGGCAAGGAAAGCAAGGCTACCATGGAGCAGATCAAGAGCTTCCTGGCGAATTTTGACTCCGAGATGGACGTGGATGACGAGACCGAGGGATTTCGTTTGCGGCTCAATAGCGGTTTCTGGTCACCCTTCCACTATGACCTGTTTGTGGGGCCCGTTTCGCGCACCAACCCGGATGGTGTGGTGCGGTTAGAAGGCGACACTGGTGACGTGCGTACAATGGCCCGGGTATTTGAAATCGAAACCATTTTGAAAGCAGGCAGCACACAGCCCGCCGATGAGCGCCTGGAAGCCGTCAAGCTGGATGAAAAATCACACCTGATCTCCCAGGGACTTAATCTCGTGGCACCCTGGCTGGGTGTTCTATACTCCAGTTATGATTCGCCCCGCCTGAGTACGGGGCAGACCGTGTTTCGCTTTTCAGCCTACCTGCTTTTTGACGGTTTAATGGTGTGGGCCGGCGGCACCGGCTTTTGGCAGGAACCTTTCAACACAAAAAAATACGACGGAACCATCGTCGCCGCTCTGATGTTACCGCGCATCATCGGGGCCTGGCAGCAGGCCAATCTGGTTCGCGGTCATAACCAGGTCGCCCGGTTAGGCTATACTTTTTATCTGGACGACTATTAAACAGATCACCCGATCACGCTACAGCCAGCCCCGTAGTTAAACCCACTAGTTCGGCCTGGCTCTTTGTAAATGAGCCTGAATTCGATCCGGAGTGGGTAGTAGCGCCAGCATCAATAGCAGGTTAATCGCCATCACGGCCAAAAAGACCGGCTGATGAGTCAGCAGGAAAGCCACTCCAGCCAAAAAAGCCGAACCTTCAATCAGGGCTGCTCGCACAATTACAGCGCTGAGTATAACCGCCGCCTGTTCTTCTGACTCGACCGTAGCAGCTTTCTGTAGCAAACGCTGAAAGAAAAACCAGGCCGCCAAATAGCTGAGTACGACGACAATCGGAATCACGATTTCAAAGGCCGATTGCAATTCTGGATTACCGGGCGGCAGTCCACCCTGACGTTCCATTACAAACAGCACCAGGCCAAAGACCAGAATCCCCATCGTCAATGCCAGGTGCAAAATCAGCGGTTTTTTTGCGGGATCATTCATGGCTCACTCCATATCTACAATATAATCGTCTATTATCTTTTGCTGCAAGGGGCTATTGTTCACAAACTCCAGTCCAAAACGCAATGCCTGCCCCTGTTGCAAACCAGATCGGATCTTGGCCGCGTAGACATGCGGTTTTTTTGCGGGAAACTGCAAGTCGAACAGCAAGACCTCATCATTTTGATACTTCTGGAAAATATCTTTTTGCATGGGATGGGTAAAAGCCAGACCGTTTCGGCTTACATCCACCACCTGCCCCGCAGACTTCAAAACCGGGATTTGCTGATTTTTTATGATAAAACTCTCCAGCTGCCTGGCCACATGCTG
>JAGRNA010000104.1 GCA_020441005.1 Leptospiraceae bacterium | reverse complement strand
CTTATTAGATCGTTTTTTAACCCTCTGGATTTTTTTGGCCATGTTTGCCGGAGTTGCCGTGGGCTACTGGTTCCCGCAGACACCGGATCTGTTGCAGCAGTTTCAAAGTGGATCTACAAATATGCTGATTGCATGCGGACTGATCTTAATGATGTATCCTCCCCTTGCCAAGGTTAAATACGAAGAGCTGGGAAGCGTATTCAGGAATAAAAAGATATTGGGCCTGTCTCTACTCCAAAACTGGATTATCGGACCGGTTTTAATGTTTGCTCTGGCGATTCTCTTTTTGCCGGACAAACCGGATTATATGATCGGTCTGATTCTGATCGGCATTGCCAGATGCATAGCGATGGTTATCGTGTGGAACGATTTAGCCAAAGGCGACACTGAATACGTGGCCGGGCTGGTCGCATTTAACAGCATCTTTCAGGTTCTATTCTACAGCTTGTACGCTTATATCTTTGTCACATTCCTGCCGGCTTTATTGGGAATCACAGGGGCGGCGGTGGATATCAGCATCGCTCAGATCGCGGAAAGTGTTTTTATTTATTTAGGAATTCCGTTTCTTGCCGGCATGCTGACAAGGCTCTTTCTTGTGGCATGGAAAGGAAAGGACTGGTATCAGAACAAATTCATTCCAAAAATCAGCCCCCTTACGCTCATCGCTCTCTTGTTCACAATTGTTGTCATGTTCAGTTATAAGGGTAATTTGATTGTCCAGATTCCACTGGATGTAGTCCGGATTGCGATTCCTCTCTTGTTCTATTTTGGCATTATGTTTTTCAGCGCATTTTTTCTTTCCCGAAGGGCCCGGGTAGATTATCCGAAATCAGTCTCCCTGGCGTTTACGGCTGCGGGTAATAATTTTGAGTTAGGTATCGCGGTCGCTATTGCTGTGTTTGGCATTCATTCCGGGGTGGCATTCGCCGCCGTCATCGGTCCCCTGATTGAAGTTCCGGCTTTGATTTTACTGGTAAATTTTGCTTTGTCTAAAGAAAAGAGCTTTGATTGAACGTGTCAGGGGGGGGCGGTTTCTGCCTTGACAGGCTGTGGCAGAAGCTGGAATCTTTGTCGATGTTTGCGCTCGCAGGATTTGTGCTTTTTACGCTGGGAGTGCTGGTTCTCACGATAGCATGGACCTGGCGGGATGATCACAGCTCCTCGGTGGGCTATTTTTTGGGTGGCCGCAGCCTGACGGGGGTGACCATCGCCGGCTCGTTGATGTTGACGAACCTTTCCACCGAGCAATTAACCGGTTTATCCGGTCAGGCCTTTAGTCAAGGGATACACGTCATGGCCTGGGAGGTTTTTGCTGCCTTTGCCATGATTCTGCTTGCGCTGTATTTTTTGCCCCGCTATCTGAAGCGCGGTATTGCCACCACTCCGCAGTTCCTGGAGGAGCGCTTTGATAAAACGACCCGCTCGATGGTCAGTTTCCTGTTTATGGCCGGTTACACTTTTATTATTTTGCCGGTGGTTCTGTACACCGGTGCTTTGACGATCAATGGAATCTTCGACGTACCGGCTCTTTTCCAGATTAGTCACACTACGGCACTCTGGATTACCATTTGGGGCATTGGGCTTTTGGGCTCGGTCTATGCAATTTGGGGCGGTCTGCGGGCAGTCGCAATTTCGGATACGATCAACGGCATCGGCCTTGTTGCGGGCGGGTTGATGATTCCTGTACTAGGTTTGCATGTGATCGGAGAAGGCGATCTCGTGGCCGGCTTTCGAAGCCTGATGGCCGCGAATCCGGATCGTTTTATCTCAAATGGCGGGAATCAGGCCGAGGTGCCCTGGCATACTTTATTTACCGGCATGCTGCTAATCAATATGTACTATTGGTGCACGAATCAGGCCATCACCCAGCGTGTGCTAGGCGCCAAAAACCTGGCTGAGGGCCAGAAGGGTGTGTTATTGGCGGCTTTCCTGAAAGTGCTTGGTCCTTTGATTGTGGTATTACCGGGCATTATTGCCTGGCATTTATTTGCTGATGAAATTATTGCCACCGGCAAGGCCGACCAGGCCTATCCCATTCTGGTCAAGCACCTGCTGGGGAACGGAATCGTCAAGGGCCTCTTTGCCGGGGTCCTCGTCGGTGCTGTGCTGAGTTCCTTTAACTCCGGTCTGAATTCGGCCGCGACGCTGTTCTCGCTCGGATTTTATAAAGAATACTTTCGCAAACAGGCTGACGATGACCAGGTTGTGGCCTCAGGCAAAATGGTGGGTGTATTGCTGGCGCTGGTTGCCATGTGTCTGGCTCCGGCCCTCGATCGAGCCGGCAGTATATTCGCCTATATCCAGAAAATGAATGGTATCTATAATGTACCGGTGATCACGATTTTTCTGGTGGGCTTTTTGAATAAAAGGGTTACCGCATTGGCAGCCAAAGTGGCCATGGTTTTTGGATCGCTATTTTATTCCCTGTGTCTGTTTGGCGCGTTTGATACATGGCTGGGAAGGGTTCATTTTCTGCATTACTTTGCCATTGCCTTTGCCCTGTCGGCTGCCTTGATGCTGTTTTTTCCACGCCGCCATGACGAATTTGTCGCCGGTCAGACGGATGCACTGGACTTGACTCCCTGGAACCACCGGTTGGCAGCCAGCTTTGCCGTGGCAGTGCTGGCAATCTCTGTGTATGTCGTGTTCTGGAATCCAGACCATTCTGTCGAACCTTCGCTGGAATTAAGGGCCCGCTTGCAGCAGGCCGCCCATACAAGTACTACTGGCAGCGAGTGAGGAGCCAATAAATTGAATATAATCGATTGCGAGCCTGAAAGCGGCATCTATACTCACAAAAGGGGGTGGGGATAAAAATGCAGCGTAAAGAGCTTCTGATCAATGCCTTTAGCGAAAGGTTTGGTCTTCCGCCCCAATACCTGGCCTTTGCCCCGGGCCGGATTAATTTGATCGGGGAGCATATCGATTACCTGGGGGGCATTGTGCTGCCCGCCGCTGTCCAGCAGGGAATTACAATGGTGGCCGGTCCCCACCCGGATCAAAAATCGATCCTGATTCGAGCCATGGATATGAATGCGGAGGTAGAATGGACCGCAGCTGATCTGGCAAATGGCGCAGTTCCAACCGGCTGGCAGGCCTATCTGTGGGGTGTCCTGGCTGAATTACGCAAGGCCGGCGCCGCCTGGACTCCGCTGCAGATTGTATTCAGCGGAGATGTGCCGGCCGGTTCGGGGCTGTCCAGCTCGGCTGCCCTGGAGGTGGCTGCGGCGACCTTGTTTACGAGCGTCCAAAACTTGTCGATGGATCCGCGTGAGTTGGCCCTCTTATGCCAGCGGGCGGAACAGATGCATGTCGGCACGAATTGCGGCATCATGGATCAATTCGCATCTGTATTTGGCCAAGAGCATCAGTTTATTGAACTGAACTGTGCCAGCCTCGATTATCGGCTGCATCCCCTGGATTTGGGTGATTCGGAACTGGTTCTGGTGAACAGTATGATCTCTCATAACCTGGGTGCGGATTACAATCAAATCCGTGCCGATCTGGAGACGGCCCGTTCCAAACTGGCGGTGGCATCCCTGTTAGAAATCAGTCTGGATGAGTTGACGGCCCGGCGCAGCGTTCTTGGCGATCCGGAATACAGACGGGCCCGCCATGCCTGCAGCGAATTTCGTCGGGTCAAGGAAAGTATTACGGCGATTGCATCGGGCCGCTGGGATTTGCTTGGTGATTTGATGTCGCAGAGCCATATTAGTCTCAGCCGGGATTTGGGGGTCAGTACACCCGAACTCGATTTTCTGATCAAACAGTCCACGCATTGCAGCGGCTGGCTGGGGGGTCGAATGATGGGCGGCGGTTTCGGCGGCTGCACACTGAACCTGATTGCCTGTGCCATGCGTGATAGTTGGCTGGAACAGCTAACGAGCCGCTTTGAGTCGGAGTTCGGCGTGTCGCCAGAGGTGTATCCGGTTCAAATCGGAGGCGGTGCTGTTGCAACTCAGCTGGATTGACTTGACAATTGCTACCAGGTCCTGGAGGATTTGGGCATGCGCATAGCCATTGTTGGCAGCGGGGCCCTTGGTCTGTACTATGGCGGTCTTTTGGCCCGGGCATCCGCTGCAACCGGTGCGGATGTGCACTTTCTGATGCGCAATGATTATGATCACGCGCGTCGGCACGGCATTCAGGTAGATTCGATTGATGGTGATTTCAGTATTTTTCCGGCCCAGGTCTATGCTGATCCGGGCACAATTGGGCCGGTTGACCTGGTTCTGGTGGGGCTCAAGACTACTGCCAATGCGGCGTACCGGGCGCTGATCGGGCCGCTGTATACAGCCGGACATACCTTGATCCTGAGTCTGCAAAACGGGATTGGCAATGAGCCCTTGCTGGCGCAGATTTTTGATGCCGATGCAATAGTGGGCGGGGTGGCCTTTTTGTGTTCCAATCGGACCGGACCGGCACAGATTGAACACAGCCGGCATGGGGGTATTGCGATCAGTCCTTATCGATCGGAGCTTTGTCGGGCAGAGATGGATCAACTGCAGCAGCTGTTCATCGAATCCGGTGTTCACTGCAGCCTGCTCGAAAGCTATACCGCCCTGCGCTGGCGCAAACAGGTCTGGAATGTGCCGTTCAATGGCCTGTGTACGGTGTACAATTGCGGCACCGGTGCCTTGCTTGCTGAAGTGGACCGCCGCCGGCGTGTAGAGCAGATTATGAACGAGGTCGTCGAACTGGGCTGCCGCCTCGAGTCCGTGCTGGAATCTCATTCGGTTTGCGTGCTGGCGGCAGATGAACAAGCCCGGCTGGATTTGATCCAGGATCAAATCGATAAAACCACTCAAATGGATGATTACCTGCCGTCCATGTTGCTTGACCAGCGGGCCGGCCGGCCGCTGGAAAGTGATTCGATTTTATTCAGCTGCCTGCGCTATCGGGATGCATACGCCCCGGATCTGCCGTTGCCGGCCATTACAAGGCTGGTCAATGAAATAGAGCGGCTTTGAAACGATACGTCGATTCAGCATGATTGATTCCCGGGAGCTACTGGTTGCGGGGCAAAAAGGGTGTCAGCTGCGACGCAGCACTAAAATGATGCCATTGTATGCCCTTTGGCAAGCTGGATTGCAGTGCCGCCAATCGTACCACGTCCTCCCGCCTGACAACCCGGATGTAGAATGCCAGTTCTGTTTCTGCATGAATCCACATAGAACGTGGCACAGCCGCGATTATGGAATCGTTCAGACAGCCGGGCTTTTTCAGGGCGGATGATTACCCGCTGTGCTCCTGGCACACTACTGGATGCGCGGTAAATATTTTATAGACAGATAATCGATTGGTTGCTATAAACATACTTGACTATGCTACTCTTATTTTCAGGAGCTCCGCTTCCGTCGGGGCAGGAAAACATACGTGCAAAAAAAGATTGAAGAACTGGAATACGAACTGCAGCAACTGCACAGAGAGCGGGCGCTGCACCAGATGATCGAAAAAGAGCGCAGTGATGCGGTATTCGTGTGTGACAGCGAGGGTGAATTGCTATTTGTCAGTTCCAATGCCGCGTCCATTACAGGCTGGCCGGGAGACGCATTCTCAGGGACGGCAAATATTCGGGATCTTGTCGGTGATGGGATCTTTGCAGAGCAAAGGCTGCATCCCGATTCTGAAATCAGAGATCGGCAGGTATGGGTCAAAACCCTGGACGGGAACCAGCGTTTGCTGCTTGTGAATGGTAAACAGTTGGCCGGCCAGGGCGACTCTTTTCTGTTCTCCTGCCGCCAGCCTGCGGCCGAGATTCAAATCGCCACCGAACAAAATCAGAGTGTCGAAAAATACCAGGGAATCTTCGATGATTCGATCGCCGCTATCTATATTTTCGATAATGATAAAAACTTTATTGATTCTAACCAGGCAGGGCTCAGTCTTTTAGGATATTCAAGAGCCGAGCTCTTGCAACTGAGCATTCCGGATGTGGATGCGGACCCGCTGGTTGTATTGCCCGCCCATCAACAGCTGCTGGAAGGCGATAAATTAATTAATTATGAACACCAGTTGATAAGAAAGGATGGCACCACGATTACGGTCTTGAATAATTCCAGGCCCCTCAGAGATGACCGCGGACTGGTGACCGGCATGCTGAGCACGTTGATTGATATTACAGAACGCAAGGCAGCGGAAGAAGTAATTGTGCATCATGCGAATTTCGAAACGATAATCAACAAAAACTTCTCGAACCTGGTTGGAAGCAAAGGTGCCGAGATTGATAGCGGCATTTACGAGATCTTGCTGGAAATCGGCCAATATACGGGGGTGGACCGGGTCTACCTGTTTCAAAGTCGATCTGACGAACCGGATCTTATGGATAATACGCACGAATGGTGTCGCGCGGGGATTGAGCCTCAAATCGCTCGCTTGCAAGGCATCCCCATGCGTCGTGATCTGCCATGGTTTTTTCAGCAAATCCAAAATCAGCCTATAATCGATATTCCGGATACCCGGGGATTAGGAGCGGAGGCGAATCTGGAAAGGGAGCATTTTATAGACCAGGATATTCAATCCCTGATTGTGGTACCGATCACAGGCAATGGAGTCCTGAAAGGATTCCTTGGCTTTGATTCCGTCCGTCGAAAACGTACCTGGAGCTCTACCGAGAAAACGCTTTTAAAGATTATTGCCGAAACAATCGGCAATGCCCTGGAACGCAGGGCGGCTGATGCCAGGCTGGAAATAGAAAAGTCCAGAGCGGAGCGATCCGACCGGCTTAAATCGGCCTTTTTGGCCAATATTTCTCATGAAATCAGAACTCCACTCAATGCGATTGTTGGCTATACTGATTTGGCTGCCCAACTGGATTTACCGACTGATGCGCGTCAGCATCTCGGCATTGTGAAAAGCAGCTGTGATTTGCTGTTGCATATACTCAATGATATTCTGGATGTATCCCGGATCGAAGCCGGTCTGGTGGAGATTCATGTCCAGCCAGTTTCTCTGCCCCGACTGATCAGGGAGACCCGGGCCCAGGTTGCTATGCTAGCCGAGCAATATAACTCTGCTGTTCCGGTATCTTACACCTGCGGTAATGATATTGCCGAGTATGTCCACCTGGACGATCAACGCATCCGGCAGGTGCTGACCAATTTACTGGCCAATGCCCTCAAATTTACAGCCCAGGGCGAGATTTCCTTCGCCGTCCAGTTGCAGAACGAGGACACCCTGGAGTTTCAGGTTGTCGATACCGGCCGGGGCATAGCCGCGGATCAAATCGAGGCCGTTTTTGAACCCTTTGTGCAGGCGGATAGCGGCGATACCAGAAAATATGGCGGAGTCGGCCTGGGATTGACGATCTGCAAGCACTATATCCAGTTAATGGGTGGTGAAATCCGGGTCAAGTCTGTGCCCAACAAAGGCACCACTTTTTGTTTTACCGTGCCCTATAAGCCGGATTACAACCTGGCCACCGGTCCCGCAGATTCAGAAACCATGCCTGGAACAGTGGCCGGCAAAAGGGTGCTGGTGGTTGAAGATGATCCGGTTTCCCTGAAACTGACCCAGGCCATTCTGGAACAGGCGGGTTGTATCGTCAGTACCGCACCTGATGGGCAGGTCGCAGTCGAAGCCTGCCAAAACGAGCTGGCCTTTGATTGCATTGTGATGGACATACAAATGCCCGTAAAATCGGGCCTGGATGCAGTCAGAGAAATCCGGGCCATTCTGGAACGGGAAGGCCAGGTTAATTTGATGCCGATCATCGCCCTGTCCGCAGCGGCCATGGTCGGCGACAAGGAAAAGGGCTTGCAGGCCGGCTTTACTGATTACCTGACCAAACCGGTCAACCGGCTGGAATTGTTGCGCACATTGCAGCAGTATTTGGTTTGAAATCCGGGATCGGGGCCGGTTTGGGCCTCACCTGGTTTGGATTCCAGGCGACCAGGATTGGTCTGGTTCAGGGCGGTGTCCCCCCTAAGGATTATGGGCGGCACCCCGGCCGAATAACTCAGCCTTGACAGACGAACCGGCAACTTGATTCTGGAGGCATGAGCACGGAATTCCTAAACAGTTCAGTCCAGGATCGGATTCTGGAAATCACAATGCAGATGAACTCCACGAATATCATTAATGCCGGCTTTGGCGAGGCTTTCAAGCAAGTCCTGGCCGATGCGGCTGCAGATGAATCGCTGCGTGCAATTATCATCAAGGGCAGCAACGGTTATTTTTCAAATGGTTTTGATCCCTCCAGTTTTGCCGGCACAGATCGGGCCGCGGTAGATGCAGTGATTGGGCCCTCATTTCGCTTGTGCAAGGATGTACTGTATCATCCGCTGCCGATTGCCAGTGTGATTAACGGTCATGCGATGGGGATGGGTGCCATTCTGACCCTTTACACTGATTTTCGTTTTATGCAACAAAAGCAGGCCCGTTTTGGTTTTCCGGAGATCCAGATTGGGCTGCCAATTCCGCTCGCACCGGCCTTGATGCTGCAGGACCTGGTGGGACGCCAGCTCTGTCGGGATATGACCATGGGTCCCAAGGCCCTCAAGGCCGATCAATGCCTGGAGGCCGGCCTGGTGGATGGCATTGGTCAGGACGAAACTGAACTCATGGAAATGGCCCGCAAGGAGCTGAAAAAGCTGTTCAAATATCCCCGCATTACGGTGCAGCGCAACCGGGAGGCGATTTATACCCGCTATCGAGACCGTTTGGAGCAATTTATTGAAATTGACTGTACGTCCGCAGCCGATGAGATTCTGGCACCAGCCGGTCAAGCCGGTCTGAGTGCCCTGCGGGATAATAAACGGCCTGATTTCAGTCACTTGCCCTGATGGCGAAGGACCCTGAACAAGCGTCTCAATCTGGAGTGGAATACAAAACTTGATGAATGCAGATCTGGAGGGCGGCTCGGTATTTGATCGGATTGATCAACTACCGCATCTCAACACATTACCGCCCGTTGTGGGACGGATCAATCTGTTATTGAACAACCCCAATGTGCGGATACCCGAATTGGCTGCCCAGATCGAGCAGGACGTTACCGTCAGTGCCCGCTTGCTAAAAATGGCTAACTCATCTTTTTATGGATTCCCGGGCACAATTGGCAGCATCGCCCAGTCCCTGGTAATCATGGGTATCGAGGCCGTAAGAGGTTTGATCGCCGCCTGCGAAGTATTTGATCGCCTGCCGCCGGCTTTCGCCGATCTGGTCCAGCACTCCATGCTGGTTGCCCGCATTAGCCGCACGCTGGCCGCCAGTGTGGGTCTGGCAAAGGTAGAAGAAGTGGCAACGGCCGGTTTATTGCATGATATTGGCCAGGCGCTCCTGTTACAGGAGGAACAGCTTGACTATGCTGCATTCCTGGAATCCGGCAGCCAGGCTAGCGATTGGATTGCCAGGGAAGTAGAGCGTTATGGATTTCACCATGCCCAGGTCGGTTTTCGGATCTGTCAGCACTGGAATTTACCGGATCGTTTGACATTCCCCATTTTGTATCATCACGAAGCCGAACGGGCGCTGGAATTTGTGCCGGAGACAAAAGTAATTGCTCTAGCCAATAGCATTGTGAATCAGGTGCATGGCCATTCCAGGGCGATCGAAACGTCGGGGATCCTGTTGCCAGGTGTGGATTCGGTGGTAATCGGCAGTCTGATCGCTGAAATCAAAGAGCTGGACAGCCGCACTTCCGCTACCAGGAGAAACGGGCCGGACTAAAATCGCCGCGCCCTTTGGAAGATGAATTCTGCGGCCTTGAAAACTGCTCCGTTGCTCTTTATCAGTCAGCGGCCAGGGGATCAGATGATCGAGCAGGCCGCTCTGCAATTAAAGTCAGAATTGGTTACAATCCCGGACCTGAGCCAGGCTCGCGAGTATTTGTATAATACAGCGCCACTGGCCATTTTATTAGGTAGTGATCTGGCCGACTGGCAGGTCTGGCTGCAAGGTCTGAAGCAAAATCTGGTTTTCAAGCATTTGCCTGTCATAGTGGTCCTGTTCGATACAGGCGTCTTTAGTCTGCAGCAATTAGCTGAATTGCCGGCCGATGACTGGCTGTTTCACACCGACAGCAGTCTGGAGCTCAGGCTGCGGATTACAAAAAGCATGCGGCAACTAAGCGCCTATCTGGACGCCAATCCCCTGACTCGTTTGCCGGGTAATAGCAGCATTGTGGAAAACGTCAATGCCCGCATAGAATCGGGACAGGATTTTGGGCTGGCATATATTGATATTGATAACTTCAAAGCCTTTAATGACTATTATGGCTTTTCGCGTGGAGATGATTTAATTCGGATGACTGCCCGCATACTTGGCAATCTGCGTCAATCGCACAGCGCAGCGGATCTTTTCAGCGGTCATATCGGTGGAGATGACTTTGTTTGTATTGCGAGGGCAGCTGACATGGCCGGGATCTGTGACGAAATAATCAGCAACTTTGGAATTATAGCACAGGCCATTTGCGATGCGGATGATGTCAAGCGCGGCCACTTTCGCATCACGGACCGCCACGGAATTGAACGCGATTTTC
>JAGRNA010000011.1 GCA_020441005.1 Leptospiraceae bacterium | reverse complement strand
GGGCGATTCGTTAATGGATGCCCTGGTCGATGCAACCGATCGCGACCTTGTCACGAGAACCAGAAACCGCATACTGTATGCGCAAGGGCTGCACTGTTCGCAGCTCACCAAATCGCAGATTCAAAATCTGGACTCAATCATTGAAAACAACCTGGGCCTGATTATGGCTCTTTCCTGGGGCAAGTTCGTCGCACAATATCCCGAATTTGAGTCCGTTGATACGATTGAATCCCCGGCTAAACGGGAACGTGTTTTGCCCATCAAATTGCGGGTCCTGACCGGCCTTGGTGAGGACAACCTGGGCAACGAATCGTTCGGCTACGGCCACAAGAGCCTGGCGGCGTTGGCCAAAAAGCACGGCGTTCGGAAACAGCACCTTTCCGCCGTCATTCATGGCCGGCGGCAGACGCCGAAGCTGTGCCAGATTCTGGTGATCGAGTGGCGGCTGTCGATCAAGGAGATCCGCGACATCGTTCGCGAAGATCGCGAGCGCAAGAAAGACGGGCGGCCGGTCACCCTGGCAGAGGCGCAAGAGTTCTATGACTGGGTGCGCTGTCGCTATTTTGCCGGTCTGAATGGCACCACCATCGAGCATGAGCTGCGCGCAATGAAGGAGCGAGCCGAGGCTCGCAAGGCGGCTGGACTATGAGCGCGATCAAGATCAACCGCGCCCGCCGCATCTGCCAGAGCGAGGGCATGGAGGCCACCGAGTTCGACCTGATTATGGACGAGCTACCAGCCGTGCATCGCTCACGCCTGACTGCCAGCGAACTGGCCGGCCTGGTGCTCAATATCCGCCGCTCGGATTATATCATCACACCCCGCGCCGAAGACTCTGATCCCGGCTGCAATCATTTTCTACCGCACATCACCGGCGTCAACGGACTCGGCTATATGCCGCTCCATCCAATCGCCGGCGGACAACACATATCGAGGTTAGCCTGATGCAAGTAGCAGACACAGTTGATGAATACATGCGCCATCTGGACGCGGAACTGAAAACCCGCCAGATGTGCGGCGACCTCCTGACAGAGGACAGCACCAGCTCTGCCGTGACCATCGCCTTTCTGTATATGTATCTGGAGATGCAGGGCCTGCGTGATGAATACGAGCATTGGAGCCGCGCGTTTGCCAGTCGGCATCACGATCTCCTGAACGATGCCGTAATGCTAAAGGTTATTGAATGCATGGATTGAGGAGTTACACAATGTCTATACTGAATATACCAGCTCGCCGCGATGCGGTTATTCACCGGCTCAAATGCTGGCCGGAGTTCTTTCGCAATCCGCAAAAGAATTTCGAGATTCGATTCAATGACCGCGACTACCAGGTGGATGACTTTATTCACCTGCAGGAATACGATCCGCGTTCATCCACATATACCGGCTATGAGCAGTATCTATTGATTACCTACATACTCAACCGCCGCGAAACTCCGGGCCTGGCCGAAGGCTTTGTTCTGCTGGGCACTGCAATAATCTACAAGTCGGCGCTGAACAGGGTGCCGGTCCAGGAGCCGGTCGCATGAAACAGCAAGGCCAATTGTTCAAGTCCGGGCCTACGCAGAATACCTGCGAGCAGTGCAGCAGCTTCGAGGAAGACAGCACTGTGTCGCTCGCGTGCGGGCGTTGCAATCGCTTCGGGCACATTGTGCCGCGCTCGGTCGTGCGCATCTGCTTTCAGTGTAGAGAGCCGGCCAACACCACAGAGGGGGACCAACCAGCATGAATATTCACAATCACATTCGTGGCACAATCATCATGAAGCATGGCAGTATCAGCGCCTGGGCGCGCAAGCACCGCCTGAACTACCAGATGGCCAGCGACCTGATTAACGGCCGTAAACGACACGAACGCGGTGTGCGGGCATTGATTAAGGATAAGCTGATCCAGAACCGCTACGAGCTGCCGCAATACGAAGACCAACTCAAACAGGCAGCCGCTGTATGAGCGACATCCCCGCCACAGAGTTCGAGCGCATGGTAGCTACCGAGGCGGCCAAACTGGATCTGGCCTACCAGCTAGTAGAATTGCAACACGGCCATCCCTGCTACAACTCATCTGTACTAGATGCGGCGCGAATGACAGTTTTCATCGAACTGCAGGGTCTGACTGGCGAATTCGAGGAGTGGAACAATGGCGGCCTCGCAGACATGAAATTTATGGAAGATAAATTTTTACAACAAACAGGAGAACAGGAATGACAACAGCTACCCAATCACAAATACGCACGGTCGACGTCAGCGGTCGAGTGCGTTGGAACGGCCGGCGGTTTAAGGCGAACATCGCCTTGGCCGGCAAGCAAATCGAGCTCGTAGAGATGCAAAGCGGGCTTTTTTGGCGCGCCAAAAACGGCAAGCTAACCAAGCTGCAAGTGAGTGAAAGAGCAACAGCCGAGCGCAGGATTCATGCGCCGAATATTCAGCGCGGTCCGGCATCGGAACACAGCAAACCGGCCGGGATTTTGGCTCGCGATACGGAGATTGCCGCACCGGCAGTTAAGCGACGCACTGCCGGACTTGATGCTCCCGGCAATCCGCGCGCGAAAGGCCGCATCGAATCCGACCGCAAGGCCAGCATGGCTGGTGTTAATGCGGCAGGCCTTCGTAATCGCGCGCGTAAAATTCGGATCGCGGTGTTGGAAAAACTTTCCGCGGCATTAATGTTTCTGTCGGCGCGCTTCGTGCTATGGTCGGTCTATATCGATGCGGCCAAAACAAACCAGCGCATGGTAGACGAGGCTGATCGACGCAACGGGAAGGCTGCAGATGAGAATTGATCCCGAAATCTGGCGCGCCACGATTGGCCGCTTGCGTCAGGTCAAGGCGCATTTGGCCGGCCTGGCCAGCAGCCTGAGTCCGCAAGAAATAGACGCCATGTGGAGCAAGGCGCGAGCCGAGGTGGTCGAGTCCAATCGACTCAAGCTCTACATTTTGCGCGCCCAGCGCAACGGCGAGCCGTATTTCTGCCGCCAGTGCAAACGGCCGGCGCGGCTGTATCAGAACAACATGTGCCAGACCTGTCTGGCAATTGAGTTCAAAGAGCGGTCTATTCCGACCATCAACCACACCCGCCGGAGGGCGGCCAAATCACGTAAAACAGAGGTATCACGCAATGATTACGCACGCAAAACTGCATGAGATTTTAGCGGCCAACAGCTTCCTGATGGCTATGACGGAACACGCCGACAATCACCCGTTCATTGTTGTATTCAGGGAGACCGGCAGAACCAATAATAGCGAACCAGAGCCATGCGCTGATGATGGAACCAACAACTGTGATTCAATCCTGCTGGTCGGCCATCGCGATGATCCAATCGTTCCACTTGAGGGTCGATCGCTGCCGCACGACCGCTACCAGGCGCGCATGGTCGCCGGCACCCAGCGCGCCAATTACATTGCCACCGGCCATTATTATCGCTGCTGGATGAAGGGTCACCACTACGCCGGCGGCCGCGATTATGGCCCGGCACTGCGGCAGGTGCAGAAGTTCCAGATCTGGCGCAGCCGCGACATGGATTTGGGCGACGACGATGATTACAGCGAGCTGGATCTGGTCGGCGACAACTTCCATGGCATGGCGCCATGGTCGGCCGGCTGCGTTACCGTCGAGGGCCGCATGACTCCGGCGCGAACTGGTCAATGGGCCTATGCGGTGAATTGGCTATACCATGATCACGACTACCGCCAATATTTTTCAGCGGTGATCCTGAATCACTCTGATCTGGATGCGCCTCGTCGATTGCGCATTGGCTCGGTCGGTAATGGGGTGCAGCGCGTGCAGGAGGCCCTGGTGCAGGCAGCATTGCCAACCGTGCCGGACTCGCATTTTGGCCCGCACGTATTCGATCAGGTGCGCGAGTTTCAGCGCCAGCATGATCTGAAAGATGACGGTATCGTCGGCCCTGAGACTGCGGCAGCGATGGCGTTCTATACCGGCCAGGACCCGCTCGGATACTGAAAACAACTATGCAGAAGCGCGATCTGGATTTGAGGCTGATCAGACATCTGATCGGCGACCCCGGCGGCACCTGGAGTCTGCCTGAGCTGCAGGCGATCTACGGTGCCAGCCGCTCGGCGGTGTATCGCAACATGGCTCGGCTGATGCAATACGGCCTGGTTGTGCAGGTCGGACCGGGGTATGCCCTGAATCCCAATATCGTCGGCGAGCTATACGGTCAAAAAACCAGAATGCGCGCGATCGCCGGTCGTATCAACAATGAAAACATAATAACCCGAAAAGAGGCAATCTAATATGAGTAAAAAAAATCAAATCGCCAAACGAACATTTACACCCGAAATCCAGACCCCTGAATCACGCAAACGCAGACTCCAGCAACTGGAGATGCAGATCAACCAGTCGGCCTTCATGCAGTGCCTGGCCCTGCAGGAAATCAGGGACACCCAACTTTATCTCGAAGAAAAATTTGAGTCGATGGAAGAGTATCTACGATCTGGCAAGCTGGCCATTGGCTATCGTCAGGGCACTCAATTGCTGGAGGTCATCAACGCGCTGGGTAGCAGCGAGGCCACAGCCGAGCTCATGCAGCACAACGACATCAAGCTGCTGACCGAAATGATCAATCGGCCGGATGTGGAACGCATCGAGCCGGATTCGGCGCGCGTCATTTTCGCCGACGGCAGCGAACGGGACTACAATTCTGTACTAGCAGAGCACAAGCAGGAGATTCAGGCGCATGTCCAGAACGAGGTCAAGAAAGAGATCGCCAAGGCGGACCGGGATGTAGAACGCTCCAAGAGATCGATCAAGGAACTCAAGGAACAGCAAAAACACATCGCTGCAGATTTTGAAGAGCAGCTTGAAAACATGCGTCGTCAACGCGACTCGTTCGCCAAACAGCTGAATGCCGATCCGGACAGCATTGTTGTCATCACCGAAAAGAACCAGGCGCGCAAAATGGTCCATGAGGCCTTCGCTGAAATTTCGCTGCGCATTGGCCACCTGAACCAGGTCCCGGAAGAGCTGCGCGACGCCGAACTGGCCGCCAACGTGGAACAAATCCTGACCGCTCTCGAAACAGGAGTCAAGGGCCTGCGGCGCGACTGGTCGGCACACCTGTTCTCAATTTCCGAAGAAGCCCAAAGCCTCTGACACTATCACCACCGGAGCGAATCTGAATGAGCGGACTGGATACCTCGTATCTGATGGAACACTTTCGACGCTGGCAAAACGCCGGCAAGATCGAAAGCGGGCAGATCGTGCGCCTGGTGGCCGATGAATCTGGTCTGTGCGTCCAGACAGTATATCGAAAATTCCAGGCGCTCAAAAACGGTCGCGACGCCAGCCGGGTTTCTAAATCCGGCGGGCGTGGTGAGCAAAAAATCACCGAGCAGGAACGCCATATTTGCATGCAGATTGCTGCCGTGAAAGAGGCGACCGCTGTCGGCAAAAACAGCTATGTGCTGTCTACCGAACGGGCCATCGAGATAGCCTTCAAGGAAGGGTTAATCGATCAGCTTTACAGTCGCACATGGGTCGAGCGGCGATTCAAAAAAATGGGCATCAGTCACAAGTCGTTCAACATGCCCGGCGCATCGGTGCGCCTCGCGGCCTCACATGCCAATCAGGTGTGGTTGGCCGACGCGACACCGCTCAACAAATACTACCTGAATAAAAAAGGTGTGGTTGTCGAAAAGCGCGGGCTGGTGGCTCTCAAGGACAAGCACTTGGACGACGCATTGCGGCGCGACGGCTTGCAGAAGATTTGGGTCTACTATGTGGTCGACATGTTCAGCCACGTATACTACATGCGGGCCTTCGCGCCAGTTGCGCTGACAGAAGGAGCCAAAAACGGCGGTGAGAACTCCATCGACTGGCGGGCATTTTTCATTGAATGTTTTCTGGAAAAAGAGGATGATCGCATCCCGTTTCATGGCCTGCCCGGGATCATCTATTCCGACAAGGGATCCGGCCTTACGTCCGGCATCGTCGGCGATCTCTTGCGTCGCCTGAACATTACGCCCGAAACGCACATGCCCGGCAACTCGCGCGCCAAGGGCCGCGTTGAGGGCCGCATATCAGGATTCAAACGCAGCTTCGAACCCATCCTCAATCTGACCGAGATTCCCAATCTTGAGCGTCTGCAATATTTCATCACAGCCTGGTCGGTGCACGACAACCAGAAGAGCGGTCACTATGCCAAATGGCACAAGAGCGCTCTGGCTGTTCCAATTCGCAAGGTCAACCGCAAGAACATTCAGGACGCTACACTCAAAGTCATCGAGCGCGTGGTGGATAATTACGGCTGTGTAAGCATCAACAACGAGCAGTTCTTCATAGCGCCGGATTCAGACTTGATCGGCCGCCGCCTCGAAATCTATACCGATCTGAACGGCAACCGCACCGCCTGGGATGCCCGCGACAAGCGCAGCTTCACCTGCCAAGCCGGCGGACCGCGCACTACCGAGTTTGGCCAGTTCAAGAGCTTCGGCGACAGCGAGGCCGACCGGACCCGCAAAGAGGTTTTGGATGAGAGCAAGAAGATCCTCAAGGCGATCAACTTTCATTCGCTCTTGCCAGACGAGTCCAATATTACCGCATTCCCGATCGAAGGCGAGGCCGTCCAGACCCATTCGCCAATCGAGCCCGATCAATTCGAAAACCCTGCCGATGCCCGACTGCACATGACCATCAAGACCGGCTGGCGTTTTGATGAGCTGCCGGAGGACACCCGACTGGCAGTCGAGCAAGGCCTCGAATCCGAGATGCAATTATTTAGTCACATTCGCGGCACTACGATCAAGAGCTACTGCGAAATCATCACCAACGGCATGAGCCACAGGAGGCACAATGGAACAGAGTAACAAAAACAGCATGGAATACCTGACAACCCGCAAGATCAAACAGGACGGCACAGTCAATGTGAATGGCGTTGAGTATTTCGTATCGACCACTGTTGCCGGCAAACGCCTGCAGATCTTCGAGGACAAGCAGGGCCTCGCTGCCGGTCATACTGGCGCTGGTCCCAGCTTCCGCCTGCAATCAATGGAATAAATAAACTAAACTAAAAAATTACAGGAACAAAGATGCAACCACAAACTAATACCCAAACAGAACGCTATTTTATCGAGACAGCCAACACCCGGGCGATCTATAACGCAGTCACGAAGGCGGTGAAAAACAAATCCTGGCTACTCATCCAGGGCGATGTCGGCGCCGGAAAAACCTACATGAAAGATTTTCTGGTCTACGAGTGGGCGGCCGACCCGGAAAACTATGTCGTCCTGCAGCAACCAGGCTTTGTCCTGAGCGGATCCCGCCTGCGCGTCATCATGAAACGCATGATCCATGCTCTGAGCCGTGACGAGCGCGCACCACAAGATGTAGAAACCAGATACTATCGACTGCAGACGCTGCTCATCCGAGCTAACCGCGAGAAGAAGAAAATCATACTGGTGGTCGATGAGTCGCAGGACATGTCCGAGGCTACAATCCGCGAACTCAAAAAGCTGCATGAGCTTTCCAGCCCCGGCCGGCCGCATCTATTTACAATCATCATGTTCGCCAAGGAAAGCGCGCGCATTGATGCCATTCTGAACGGCCGCGAGATTGGCTATAGGGTCCAGCGTCATTTCATCAACAAGCTATCCAATGATGAGATGATCGGCTTTGCCATGGAATGGGGACTCGGATTCGAGAAAGGCAAGGCCGGCCAGATCGCCATGCAATATTTCTGCGACACCACTCACCCGACGCCGCTGGGTGTGCAATACACTGTCGGCCGCATTATGGGCTTAAAATCATTTGATGGAGTTGCAACGGAGAACCACATCCGCGAGATCCTGAAAACTGACCTGTCTGACCGGCTCAAATATTACCGCATTTCGCTCGAAGACATATCCGATCGCTACCAGGAACTCTACGGCCAGCGGCCATCAAAGGCGCAAGTATCCAAGAGCATCGGCAATAAATCCGACACCGCCATGGCCCAAAAAATCAGGGACATTGGTCGTGATATGGTTCAGCAAGGAGCCGCGAACCAAGCCGTTTAAGGACAAGTGTAACTAGCCGCCGCATAGAGACCCCAGAGATTGACGACATGACGAACCAAACAGAATTCACGAAACCACAAGCCGCGCAGGCGGCGGCGGTCCAGTTGACCAGCTTGTTCGGCGCGATTGGCGCCGAGATCGAGGCCAACAAACGCGCCCACGGCTGGAAGGTGACAGGCCCTGACGACTGGGCAGATCAACACGAGGTTCCCGCCGTCCTGATGCTGATTACCACCGAGGTGGCCGAGGCCATGGAGGCGTTCCGGAACAACGACCGTGCCAACTTCGCCGAGGAACTGGCAGACGTGCTGATTCGGACCATCGGGCTATCACACTCTATGGAAATCGACCTTGCCGGGGCGATCTACTCCAAAATGGAGCACAACCATGCCCGGGCCTATAAGCACGGCGGAAAGCGGATTTGAGTCCGCCGAACGAACTATTTTAATAGTTAATACCAATCAAAGAGGAAAAACAATGGCAACAAGACGGGTAAAACCAAAAGCGCATCAAATAAAAACGATAGACGATGCCAATTCAGCTCTGGCGGATATTGCCAGGCTGCAAATTCAGTTAGAGCAAATCGACAACGAAGCGTCGATCGAGATTGGCAAGATTAAGGAACGGGCCGCAAAAGACGGTAAACCGATCCGGGATCAAATCGAGGCACTGGGCAACAGCCTGGCCACCTTCGGCGAATACAACAAGGACGAACTATTCGGCGACAAGCGCACAGTCACCGTCAGCTACGGCATATTCGGTTTTCGCAAATCAACCAAAATCCGGGTTAAAAAGACCACCCTGGAATTGCTACAAAAGCTGTTTCAGGGGGACGGTATCCGCATCAAGGAAGAGGTCGATCGCGAGGCCCTCAAAGATTGGGATGAATCCGATCTGGCTCAGGTCGACGCTGCCAAGGTCACCGAGGACAACTTCTTCTATGAAGTCGATCGGGAAGCCATTAACCAGAATCTGCTGAACGCCAAGACTGCCTAAACAAAAAATGGCGACTCAAACACAAAAAGCTTCCACTCGCCGATTGCGATCCATTTGGGGCCTGGCCAAAGAACTCGGACTGAGCGACGATCATTTGTATCTGGTCTGCCAATCGGTCACCGGTATGGACTCACTTTCTGTACTAGTAAAAGAGCATCCAGCCAAAGCCCAGGATCTCATTACCCATCTGAGCCAAATGCTCTACCGCCAAAATCGATCTGAGCAAACCAAACGGTTTCAGAATGAAAACGGAAAGGTTTTTCGGATGCCCAGCAACGAACAGCATGAGTTGGTCGAGGTGCTGGAGTTCCAGATCAATCGAACCGGACGAATGGTCACAGCCGAGAGCATCGCCAAGCGCACATATAGAAAGCCATACCGGCAGCTCAGTTACACCCAAATGCAGGGGCTCATCGAGGCCCTGAAATCTATCCGCGACCGGCTCCACTTACCAGACCAGGAGCCAAACCATGAAAAAAACTTAACCAACAAAGAGGAAAACAATGAAAACAACTAAGAAACAACTGGAAGAACAACTGCTGCTTTTGACAGCTCTGTATTTGGAGAATCGCAACGAACTGCGCCGCCTGCGCAAAGGTCCGAAGTGGCTGCGAGTCATCAAGCACTACGCCAAACTAGCGCTGCACACAGTTCGAATGCCGCTCATTCGCATTGCGATTTCTATCAGTTCAGTCAGGGCCGAGCTCTCAACCGAACGTCAAAGACTGGCCCGCCAGGCCCTGGCAACTGCGTTGGTGGCCGGGTGGCATCGGTAATCGGCAAATGAAAATCTCAGAACTGATACGCAAACTAAATGCTGCTAAAAAAGAATATGGTGATATCAAGTGTGTTGTTGACTGTTTTGATGGCCTTAGCTCTAAGATCGAGCTCAATTATGGCCAACAGGGTAAGTTAAGCAATATCAAGAAAACTTTAAAACCAATCTTGATAATTTCGCAAACGGATGATGACTCTTGTCTCGGATTTCCTTAAATCCGGCTTTGTGTGGCAGGCCACGATCATCTGGCTGAAATCGTTCGGCGGGAAAGGAAACTGCAAAATATCAACAGATTTTGAACGTGAATTTTTTCCAGTTTTTCGGCAATTTTTTGCAAAAAATGGTTGACAAATCTGTCACCGTGTGCGATATTATAATCATAGAGAACAGAGGCATGGCGGCCCAAAAACGCCAGGGAAAACAAATGAAAACAAAAAATCAAAAAAAACTAACAGACGACCAAATAAACGACATTGAAATCGGATTGGCTCTGCTCGCTGCGGCATACATTGACCCGTCCGATTTACCTGCTGAGTTCAGCGCTGATGATTATTGCGACCAAGCCAGCCCAGCACAGGCTATCGGCAACATCGAAGCGACAGAATCAGACGTTGAAAAAATGAATTTGGCGTTGCAACTATACAGTCAATATGTAACAGAGTCTGCGAATCTGACTCAGCTGTGTGAACGATGTAACAACGTCGAATCTACGCGGATATCGAGTTATGGTTATACTGACCACCTTTATTCATCGTTGCCGACATTTGGCGGTGACGAGCCCGAGGATACTTCGGAGATTTTTTCCTGGGATCAAGACTCGCAGATAGTAATCAGCCATAGCGGAATGTTCACAGAAGAGTACAGAGAAGACGTTGAGTAGTCCTTAGTGACAATGAAAATCAACTCCATCCACGACAGCGAGGCGGCCGCAGAGGCTGCCTTTCGCTTTAACTGCTGGTATATTCGGGATTTTTGCGCCAGAAATGGTGGCATAAAACCGGCCAGCGTCGGTCTCGGATATTCTGAAACCTACATTTTCAACACGCTGAAAAGAGGAAATTTCTCAGCCGTGCGCAGGTTAGCGAATGCAATCTATGCGCGCCAAAAAGGCGACGCAATTTATAATAATTAAGGCATGTCTGAAATAATGTCTCAGATTGAAATTGACGATATGATCGCGGACTGATATCAGAAGGCATGACCTTAGTTTGTGTTGGCCGGCATGAGGGTAGTATGTGCGGCAATCGCTGACACCTTGTAGGGAAATAATACCACCGCTTGGTGCGATTTTTCAAGATTTTACTGCCGGCGTTTGTCGCACTAAATGGGACGATTGTTGCACATTTCGTTCAAAATGGCCTCCAAAACGCCGTTTCAGGGAAGTTTTCGGGACTTTAAATCGCTAGTATTTTGATCATTGCGTTTTATATTCCTACCCCTCTACA
>JAGRNA010000103.1 GCA_020441005.1 Leptospiraceae bacterium | reverse complement strand
ATGCGCGCAATCGTTGTTTTGCCCACCCCGCGCGGTCCAAAGAAGATATAAGCCGAACCCAGCCGGCGGTGTTCAATCGCATTCTGCAGGGCCCTGGTGGCCATCTTTTGTTCAATGACCTCGTCGAAACGCTGCGGCCGATAACGGCGGGCGAGGACCTGATGGGCCGGATTGGACTCTGTGGAACTCCCTGTTGGCACGACACCAGTCTGTCGCCTTTTCAACTGGCGTCAAATAACAAAATGCGCCCTTGCATCAGCAAGGGCGGCCGATAAGCGGTTGTAGTACGGGCCGTCACTACCAGATTGACGGGTCGGGCAAACTTTTATGAAAATTTTGGTTTTTGGAGCAACTGTTTTGCTGCTCGGGTTTGAGATCTACCTGGAGGCGGATGAGTTTTGGCCCCCGGGCAATGCTGGTCAGGGAGCATACTTCCAGGCCCAGGCTCGCAACTGGCAGCAACTGGAACAGGGGCTGGAATACAGTTTCCAGCCGCGGCAAGGGCTGCTGATGGATGACAAACAGAAAAAAGCTGACAAGTGATTCTGGCACGGCAGCCTGACCACATGCGCGATGATGAGCTGCGTCCCAGACGCCACTTTCTAAAACAGGCTGGCCTTGTGACTGCAGGCCTGGGCGGACTGGTTGCCCTGAATGACTGCCGCCGGGGTCGCAGTCCGGCTGAAGCAAAAGGACCGGCAATCATCAAGAGTCAGCGGCAGTACCAGTGGACGATGGTGACTACCTGGCCGCGCAATTTTCCAGGATTGGGTACGGGAGCAAACCGTCTGGCCGAGCGTATCCAGTCGATGAGCGGCGGGCAATTGCAGATCAGCGTCAAAGCCGCCGGTGAGCGGGTGCCGGCTTTGCAGGTTTTTGATGCCGTTCGCAGCGGAACAGCCGAGCTCGGTCATGGAGCCGCTTACTATTGGAAAGGTAAACTGCCTGCTGCCCAATTTTTTTCAGCCGTTCCTTTCGGTTTGAATGCCCAGGAAATGGCGGCATGGATGTATCATGGAGGTGCGCTCAAACTATGGACAGAACTTTACGCCGACTTTGGGGTGGTTCCGCTGCCCTGCGGCAATACCGGCGTACAAATGGGCGGCTGGTTTAAAAAGGAGATTCATTCAGCGGCTGATTTTCAGGGTTTGATCATGCGCATGCCCGGTCTGGGTGGTGAGGTGATCCGACAAGTCGGTGCAGCGGCGCCCAATATCCCGGGTGGTGAGATATTTCAGGCCCTGGATTCCGGTGCTATCGACGCCACAGAATGGGTCGGGCCCTATAACGATCTGGCCTTTGGACTCTACAAAGCGGCACCCTATTACTATTATCCTGGCTGGCACGAACCCGGCACGGTTCTCGAACTGCTCATCAACAAAAGCGCCTGGCTGGCCTTGCCGGCGCACCTGCAGGCTATCATCCAGGGGGCTGCGCAGGCG
The DNA here is from genome assembly GCA_020441005.1 of Leptospiraceae bacterium. GTDB lineage: Bacteria > Spirochaetota > Leptospiria > Leptospirales > Leptonemataceae > JAGRNA01. Next base: position 14,527 of record JAGRNA010000103.1, on the reverse strand, counting down.
GATTACAATGAAATGTTGGCCGAATTCAATGCCCGCAACGGACAGGCGCTGGATACGCTGGTGCATGCCCGCAAGGTACAGTTGCGCCGCTTTCCGTCCGATCTGTTGCAAAAGCTGGCGCAAATCAGTCGCGAGGTGCTAGGCGATATGGCAAATCAGGATACTGCTACCCGCAAAGTGTACGATTCCTTTTTGGGCTTTCAAAAAACGGCTTTGGGCTGGAATCAAATTGGTGAATCAGCCTATGATCAAGCGCGCCTGCTGGATCCGGCGGTGGAAGCCCTGCTACAATCCCGATCCTGAGGCAAGGCAAACAGTATTAAGATGAATAGCGCTACATTGTTTCGGATCTGGCATTCCCTGGAAGAAGTGAACCGGCGGCTGGGCGCGGCCAGCGCCTGGCTGGTGTTGGTGTTGGCTGTGGGTACTCTGATCACAGTCATTGTGCGCTACCTGCTCAAGCTGGACGTAATCTGGCTGCAGGATCTGATGCGCTATGTTCATGCCCTGCTTTTTATCGCTGCAGCCGGTTACACAATGCTGCATAACGCGCATGTGCGCGTTGATATTTTCTATCAAAAACTGAGCCCGCGTGGTCAGGCCTGGGTGGATGTGCTCGGAACCTTGTTTTTGCTCGCCCCGGTATATGTACTGCTGTCAAACGACTCATTTTTCTTCGCCTGGGATTCGCTAATTATTCTGGAAGCCTCCGAAACGACCGGGGGCATTCCTGCTTTGTATATTTTCAAGAGCTTTTTGTTGCTACTACCCGCCGTGCTGCTATTGCAAGGAACAGCCAACGTCATACGCCTGATTTGCGTGCTGCGCGGTTGCTCAATTGCAGCTCAGTTTGAAGCCGCCGCTATCTCGGGGCAATCCGATCATGTCCCGGGATCTGTTGCCAAAGCCGGTGAGCAGGAGGGCCGCAGCAATGGCTGATGTAATTCTGGTTTGCTTTGTGCTGGTTACAATCGCCCTTTTGATGAGCGGCTACCCGGTGGCTTTCACGCTCTCCGGTGCGGCCTTGCTGTTTGCCGGTATCGGAGCGCTGACTGGAAATTTTGATTTTGACCTGACGATCGATTATCCGAATCGCCTTTTTGGCATCATGAGCCGTGATACCCTGATTGCGATTCCTCTCTTTGTATTTATGGGCGTTGTACTGGAAAAGACGCGCCTGGCAGAAGATCTGCTGGAAACCATGGCGTTGCTATTTGGACCGCTGCGCGGTGGTCTGGGGATTTCTGTCTTTATTGTTGGCGCCTTGCTGGCCGCTTCGACCGGCATCGTTGGCGCTACCGTGGTGACCATGGGTCTGATTTCCATGCCGGCCATGCTCAAGCACCGCTATCAGCCATCACTTGCCAGCGGCATTATTACAGCCTCCGGGACCCTGGGGCAAATCATTCCACCTAGCATTATCCTGATTATACTGGGTGATCAAATTGGTAGCGCCTATCAGGAAGCCTTGCGCAAGCAGGGAAACTGGTCGGGAGCCAATGTTTCGGTCGGGGAACTGTTTTTGGGAGCGCTGCTGCCGGGTTTACTGCTCGTCGTGGCCTATATCATTTACATTGCTCTGCTTGCCTGGATGCGACCCGAGAGTGCGCCGGCGGTGAACGCGGAGGAGCGAGCCCGCCTTGACTCCCATGCTTTGGCTCGCAGGGTAGTGGCTTCGTTATTACCGCCGGTGATCCTGATTGTGGCGGTGCTGGGTTCGATCCTGCTTGGTTGGGCCACTGCCACCGAGGCCGCCTCTGTGGGGGCGATTGGGGCTTTGGGATTGGCATATCTGAAAAAGAGCCTGCATTGGGATATTTTGCGTCACAGTGTGCAGGAAACAGCGCGCGTGAATAGTATGGTATTTTTAATTTTAATCGGCGCTAACCTGTTTGCCCTGGTCTTTCGCGGCCTGGGTGGCGATGCCAGCGTGGAACACATACTCAGCAACCTGCCCGGGGGCACGGGCATGGCCTTCACGCTGGTCATGCTAATGATCTTTATACTCGGTTTTTTTCTGGATTTTTTTGAAATTACATTCGTAGTGGTGCCGATTGTCGGACCCATTCTGCTCGCTGCCGGCATGAATCCAGTCTGGCTGGGCGTGATGATTGCACTAAATCTACAGACATCTTTTTTGACTCCGCCCTTCGGTTTCGCACTCTTTTACTTGCGGGGAGTGGCGCCGGCTTCCATACCTACCCTGGAGATATACAAGGGGGTCGTCCCTTTTATCGGGATACAGCTTTTACTGCTGCTGATTTTGGCGCTTTTCCCGCAGTTGGCCACAGCTTTGCCGGAGCTGGTATATGGCGGCAACTAAACTAGCTCCGGTGGCATACAACATGACCGGAATTCGGCACACAAGCGAACAGGTGTTGTCCGGCGGGCAGCTCACCTGTTGCTCCAATAACGGGTAATCGCCGCCTTAATACAGCCAATCTGATACTGCTGACAGAATATGCAACGGACTCGAGCAATACAGTCATCGGCCGGTCTGGCGGATTGTAAACCGGTAATGGATTCTTTGACGGTCAGCCAATCATAAAAACGCAGGCAAGGGAATTCGCAATTGCATTTTTGTAGATCGGCAGTCCTTCCGGCCTGAATTGAACTTTACAACAGCCATTGAACCGGCTTTTTTAACATGAAAGCAGCAGCCTGGGTTGTCGCGCGGCCTCTATGAGGAGTGAGGAAAGTCCGGACACCACAGGACGCGTAACCGGGTAACGCCCGGGCATCTCAATGCAGATGACGGAAAGTGCCGCAGAAAATATACCGCCTCTCGGGGTAAGGGTGAAAAGGCGAGGTAAGAGCTCACCGCATAGCTGGCAACAGCAATGGCAGGGTAAACCCTTGCGGGTGCAATTCCAAGTAGGCAGTCGCACAGGCTGGTCCGGCCTTGGCTGCGGGTAGGAAGCAAAGAATCAGTCAGCGATGATTGATCAAGATAAATGACAACTCTCGACAGAATCCGGCTTACAGGGCTGCTGCTTTCACCTTTTTGCGGATAGTATCGGGGACATTGATGGATGGCTCCCGTGGCAATGGGGGACTTTTGTATTACGTCCCCAGTATATACTATCATAGGGGTGTGACAAGGAATTCGATTTTTCGAAAATTGTGCGCCAAAAAAATGTATTTGACAAAGTGCTACATATATGATATGTAGCGGTCCTGCGGTCCTGCGGTCCTGCGGTCCTGCGGTCCTGCGGTCCTGGTCATTCGCACGGCTATATGGAGCCCAACCGCCGAACCACCCGCCCATCACATAAACCGGGGGAATAGCTCTGCCCGGTTGGAAAGAGAACTGTCCGTTCTCGCAGCTCAGGTCGTATTACAGCGGATAAAATCGGACTGCGCTCCAACCAGGGAGGGTTACAGATTTTGGCAGTGGTAACGCATGCAAGCCCGATAGTCTTCCACACACACATTCCGGCAGGCCAGGGCACGGTAACCATGATGTGGACAGCGCATCATGCAAAGGTCAAAGCGATCCTGGCACCCGTCGCGGCAGGCCTTGAATTCGCTCGATTCCAGTCTGGTCTGAGTTGGTATGATTCGGGCCGGGGTGTTGCTGGCTGTCTGCGGGTGTATGCCGGCCAGGGCAATCTCCGGCAGGCTGAAAATGCTGCCAATTACAAGAATGGAGTAGATCAATATCCATAATCGATTGGTAAAACTGCTTTTTATGTTCATTACTATGTTCCTGGTGACGATTCGCCCGCCAGAATACAATCGGCGGAGCTACTTTGCAACTACCGGGGCTGCAGAATCCATCCCTTATGCTCCCCGGCTATACGATTCCTGACTGGCCATTTGCGCACTCCTCTCTAATTCGCGTGGTGCTGCTCGCAGTGTATTCCATTTTCATGTTCGGCGGGTCCGGGTCAGGCGCGGGCAAAAGGCATTGGTGCTGTCTTTTTGCACCCATTGATAGGACGTTAAAAAAGAGTTTTAGTCAACAGCTATTTTTCACTATAGCGGAACGTTAGTGAAGAAGAGTCGCGCGTCGCGGGCAGAATGAAAGTCTGTGAAAATAGCCTCTGGCAACAGAGGACGTGTTGCCACCGGCGATTTTTCGATCGAAATTGAGCAAGCTGCGACCAACTGTTTCATCACTGTTTGAATCCGGCGGACCAGGATCTGGCCGGTTTTTGCAGGTTTTAGTTTTTTAATCAGTTCAATGGTATGGTGTCCATAATTCTCCAATATGGAACCAGCGGCCTCGATTTGATGGCTGCCAGGTCCGATACGACGCTGTCAAAATCAAACCGGGGTTGTTTGTGCGCCAGTCAGTACAGTGGGCCCGTGACATGTTGCTACCGTCGGCTAGAATACAGCCGTAAGCAATCCCGAAATGGCTTGCTGGCTGGCAGCTCTCAAGCTGCGTTTCGGGGCTCTGCTTCCATGATCAGGCTAACGACAAAAAGGAGTGTGCCTATGATAGCGGAAGCCAGGTAGAACAGGACAACCGAATCAATACCAAAATTATCCAGAAAAACGCCCGTCAGGATACTGCACAATGATGATCCCAGATAGCCAGCCAGTCCGGTCAAGCCGACTGCTGTGCCAGCCGCGCGGGGTGCTGCCTGGGCCGCTATGACGGCCACCAATAGCTGTGGTCCGTAAACAAAAAGACCAATCAGACCAAAGAAAAAGGCTGCTTGCCAAGGATCACTGGTAGGAAAATGCCAGAATAAAAGCAAGCAGATTGTTAATAAAGCCATGCTGGCTACAGCCACCATGCCGCGGCGTGCAGTCATACGGTCCGACAATGCACCAGCTGCTAGCGCGCCCGCCAGACCGGTGATTTCAAATATGGCGATGATTATGCCCCAGCTGCTTTCTTCGAGGCCGCTTTCGTTCAGGTAGGTAGTTCCCCAGTCCAGAAAGCCGATACGTACAATATAGATAAAGATATTCGCCAGAGAAACGATCCAAATAATCGGTTTGTTCAGAACCTCGCTGCGCAAAATGGAAAAGGTATTGATCTGATCGGCTTGAGATCCGGAGCGCAGATCTGGCGGCGCAGTGCCATCCTTTTTGAATTCCTCGATTGGAGGCAGGCCCAATGAAGTCGGCCGGTCGCGCAGCAACAGCACTAATAGCAGACTGACAATCACTGCCAGGGTGGCTGGTATATAAAAAGTGGCGCGCCAACCATATTCGGCGGTTATCAGATAGCCGGCCAGCAGGGAAATGCCGGCCCCGCCCACCTGATGGGAAGCATTCCAGATCCCCCAGTAGGTGCCGCTTTCTTTTTTGCTGAACCAGGCAGTCAGCATTCGGCTGCAAGGTGGCACTCCGCTGCCCTGAAAAAGACCGTTTAGCATCCAAAAGGTGCCAAAAAAAAGCAGCGACGAGCTGAGCCCAAAAAAGTAGTTCATCACTGCTGACAAGAACAGGCCGATTGCCATGAAATAGCGCGCATTGGATCGATCCGCCAGAATTCCACTGAAAAACTTGGACAGGCCATAAATAATCGAATGACCAGTCAGCACCACGCCAAACGCCGTGGCCGAGATGCCCAGCTCCTCGCGCATTACCGGGTTCGCTATGGCGATGTTTTTGCGAACAAAGTAAAAAGCAGCATAGCCCAATAGCATGGAATACAGCGTGCGGCTGCGCCAGTAATCGTAAGTGAATTTTAAGGATTCTTCAAAGGTAATCTGCGATCGTCGGGGCGGAATACCGAGCCTGGTTAAAAGGGAGTCTATCATAATAGTTTGCCATTGTCATGCAATTGTAATAATATATAAATTCAAGGTTTTTTCGATCCGTTGCATGGGTGAACATGCTATGGGTTCCGGGCAGATCGCTTGATTGTATCCATTTTTTCAACAACGCCTGGGGCTATAAACGTTTGACATCTGCTCGCTTTGGTAGCAGCCTGGATCAATGAGATGGCGCGGACCAGGTGTCGCAAAGATAGCAATCCTTTGTGGGATCGGACTTTTGGCAGGCAACGCTTGCGTGGGACTGCCGGAGGGAATTACGCCTGTTGCGGACTTCCAGCTGGATCGTTATCTGGGCCGCTGGTATGAAATCGCCCGCCTGGATCATTCCTTTGAGCGGCAGCTCACGCATGTTAGCGCGCAGTACTCGCGCCGTGCGGACGGCGGTGTACGGGTCATTAACCGCGGTTATCATGCCGTGGATCAGGAATGGCGGGTAGCAGAAGGGCGGGCTTATCCGGTGGAGTCTGTTGATGTGGGTTACTTCAAGGTTTCTTTCTTTGGTCCTTTCTATGGATCTTATGTGATCTTTGAGCTGGATAAAAAAGATTATACGTACGCCTACGTGACCAGTTCGGATCGGGATTGGTTGTGGTTTCTTTCCCGCACTCCCACAATAAGCGCTGCTGCGCGGCAGCAATTTGTCGACCAGGCGGCTAAATCCGGTTTTGCCGTGGATGAGTTGATTTTTGTTGATCAGAGTGGGCAGCCTGCAGGCGGCCCGCGCTGAGCAAAACGCTTCGGATATTGTGACTTTTTGTAGATAGTCCAATGGATTGATGTTACCCTGGATCCATAAAGAGGCGCCTCATTTTGATTCATTGCTGCATGTACGCAATGATGATCTATCGACTAGACCGCCGGCAATTGATATTCCACAGTGTAGGTGTGAATCAGACAATCAGCATCGCAGTGGCTGTATCGAATCAATGCCCGGATCAGGAATATTGGCCGGCAGTGCATATTTCGGGCATGCAACGGCAATATTTCATTTACACAACAACCGGTGCATCTAGCATTTTCGAATGCCCGACATGCGACTGCGAAACTGGACCAATCAACTGAGGTTGCCGGGGATTCTGCTGCTACTATTGGGCCAGTGCCAATCCACGTCGGCTCTACGGCATGTTGATAAGCACGGCGATCTATTTGCCGACAGTCTCGATGCGCTTGATCTTGTATATAGCAATCAAGACACAGGTATGGTGCTGCAATTTGAGCCTGATTGGCAGGTCTTCGCGCACTTTGACACATTTCCACAATCAGCTCGCAAAGCCGCTCAAAAAATCAGGGCCAGTGATCAGGCCTGGAATATCAACGGCGAGGTTGCACTGATTGCCTGGCTCCCCGAGCAGCGGCTTTGGTTGCGGGTTATCGTGGAGGAAGCCGCCCTGAGCCTGGGTCAATACCACAATGTAATATTGAAAGCCAATCAGCGGGTCATGCTGGATGCTCAGGATATGAGTATTGAAACCATCCAATGGGCTGGTCGCGAAGCAGTGCTTTGGCAGTACACAGGCAATTCGTCCGGGCAGGCCATCCGGACAGTTGAGTATCAGTTTCAATACCGGGCCTGTAACCTGCGCTTCACCTACTGGACTGGACTGCGTCAGTTGCCAGCGGCGCTCGTACGGATCAGAGAACTTATGCATACATTGCGTTTTCAAATTGTAAAAAAAGATTAATACGCTAAAGGCCGCAGCGCTTCCCAGTCTTGTGCACTGGCCTGTAAGGCGGCCCGGAATTTCAGGATGTACCAGGTCTTTCTATTAGCTGCTAGTGTACAAATTCTGGTCTTGACGGTCACTCTTTGCGCAGATGGATATAAACCGGAGCAAAGGGATTGCTTGCTTCCACCGCAGCGGCTTCAATGAGGCGAAAACCGCAGTCCTGTCCAAAGCGGATCCAGTAGGCGGCTGGCAGGTGATAATTGGGCAAGGCAATCTTCGGGAAATTATTAAATACACGATAGTAAAAATCCTCCATGACCGCATTGAAGTTCTTATGCGTATACGTCACCACATCGCTTTCACGGATTAACAGTTCGCCGCCCCGTCGCAAGACCCGCCAGGCTTCCCGGAGTTGATTGACAGGATTTTGCGAATGATGCAAGACCATCAGCATGGTTATTACCTGAAAGCTGGCATCCGCCACCGGTATGGTCTCGGTCGGTGACACATAGATCTGACGATAGAAGCGGGAAGGATGCGCGCGCTCCACCGTATCGATTCCTAGAGCCCGGCGGCGATCAAGTTTATAATAGCGGGCCAGAAGATCTGTAATTTCACCGTTACCATTGCCCATGTCCAGCAGGCTGCTCATTTGTGCAGGCAGAAACTGACGCAGTTGTTCTAGCCGGCGCTTAATCCGGTGGCGACTATCGCGTTGCAGAGCCTTGCGGGCGGACATGGTTTTTTTAACATAGGTATGCAGGTGACTGTAGATCGCGTTTTGATTCGGTTCCGATTCGATGCCATTTGCGAGCAGTTCCACAAAGCGCTCGCCGATCGCCGGTTGATTCAAAAAAAATCCGTGCTCCAGGACCTGCAGCAACAGGGCTCGGCCGGATGAGCAGTGCCAGGCCTGCGCCAGGTTCGACTCTGCGGCAATTAACTGCGGTCGGGCGGGCAGGCGGTCCGTATTACCAGCTACACCGTCATACAACCGACGAGCAAGGGGGTGCAGGATCCAGGGCGGGATCATGTTATGCACCGAACCCAGCCTGTCCAGGATTCGGCAGTGTTGCTGTTGCCTTGATTTTCCAGGTTACAGCATCTGGCGCTGTACCCTGGCGCAGCTCAACCAATTGAAACAAGCGCTTGCCGGTATCGATAGCCGCCGCGATACAGCGCGATTGACAATCGCCTGTATTGATATAGATGCCGCCATCCAGGAAGCGCTGCATCTCTTCCCGATGTGTATGCCCCATCACTACGCAGTCGTAGGCCTGATGCCTGATCAACTGCCTGGCGGCATGCCGAAAGCGCAGACCACCATCGGCTACATTCTGACGGTAATCAAAAAAATAGGCTAGTCGGTAAAGACCATCGAATCCCTGGCGTTTGCAAAAACCGGCCCACCAGAGATAAAAGTCTGTCAGGCGGTGTAGCCAGGCTACCCGGTATTGCCGCTCACACTCGTGTCCGTGAGTGAATAGCAGACGCAATCCGTCCACTTGCATGGAGAGGCGCTGCGGGATGCCAAAGCGCCGCATGGCTACAACATCGTGGTTGCCGCAAAGTAGAACGTACGGATCCTTGCGAAAGCGCTGGCTTAACACCCTGTGCTCACGAAATAAACGCAAATATAATTGTCCGGATTGCCAGGGCCAGCATGGAAAGGCTGTCTCAAAAATATCACCCAATAAAATGATGCGATCAAAATAGCGTTCCAGATGGTCCAGCAGGGCTGGAAAACCGTCAGCCTGTTGGGCGAAGGAATCGCCGCCAATGTGCAGGTCGGAAAGAACGGCGATACGCATATTGGGTCGATCGTCTCTACAAGGATCATGAATCAGTCTTTTCAGGACGATTCGATGACTTTGAGAATTCAATGGAGTCGATGGTGCAATTATTCGAAACCTTTTTTTAATTCGTCAAAGCGATTACAGGAAAAAAAATGGGCTATGTCCGGCTGGAAATTATTGCCATTTGCTTTGCTAGTGTTCACGGCCTGTGATGCTGCTCTGTTGGGCACGAAAAGCGACACATTTCAGCGCATTGATTTGACCCAGGCACGCTGGATTGTAAGCCGCATTACACCTCCGGCGAGAACCGTCAGCGGACCGCAGTTTCCCATTATCCTGAACGATTTATTTGCGAACGAGCCCGGCACGGTCCCTATAGCGTATCATTTATCGACCAGCTTTGAACTCGGAGCGACAGTTCCAGAACAGCATTTAATTCTGAGTCTGGCGTATATTGGCGAGAACTGGTCTGTGGCTTTGAATGGCAGCGAGTTGCGTCGTGAAATCTATCTGGATGAGAATGGGCAGCTAAGCCGGCGGCGCACCCTGCAGAAGGTTCGCATTGCCTTGCCCAAATTGTTGCTGCGACCAGGTGAAAATCGACTTACAATACAAATTCTGGGCTACCCGCCGCCCCTTACCTGGATTGGCAACAAAAACCCCGGCTTCTTGCATACCAAAGGCTATTATATTGATACAGACAATAATATACGTGATTTGGTAAATGAAGATTTGTTTTCCCTTATGGCTGTGGCGGTTTATTTCTTTTTCGGTTTGTATCATGTGATTTTGTTTTTGGCCCGCCGGCATGGACGGCATAATCTTTATTTCGGATTTTTCGCCGCTTTGATCGCACTGTATTTGCTCACCCTGCTGCCGAGCTTCCAGCTGATCCTGCCCTTTCAGGATAGTATTGTGGTTATGTACTGCGAGTATGGCAGCTTGTTCATGATTCCGGCTGCCTTCATCCTTTTTTTGGTTCACTTTTTTCATTCAGCTGCGCAGTCCGCTTTGCCTGTGCGCGTCATTGTAATCTGGTCGATTGTCTGTAGCGCCGCGGCTGTACTGCTCCCGGATGTGCCGGCCTGGTACAGAGCTGTGTTGGTAATGTGGCAGGCAAGCATGCCCTTGATGATAATCTATTGCCTCTTAATTGTTGTTCAACAACTGCGTGCCAGGAATCGCGACGCACTGCCCATGCTGTTTGGATTATTAAGTCTGGTGTTGATTGCCATATTCGATATTTCCCAAGCGATAATGAATTTTACTGATGTGCGCCTGTTGCAATTCGGTTTTTTTCTCTTTGTAATGTATCTTGTGTTTCGCATCGCGAGGCATATGGCGCATGTGGAGAATCAACTTGAAGCGGTGGCGACCGATCTGCGCCAGCTAAATGATGCTTTTTATCGTTTTGTACCCACCCAGGTACTGCAAGAGCTGGGTATTCCCAACGCGGCCGATCTGCAGATCGGCGACAGTGTCGCGCGCCGGATGAGTGTATTGTTTAGCGATATTCGTTCGTTCACTTCCATTTCTGAAAGTATGAGTTCCGATCAAACTTTCAGTTTTCTGAATTCTTACCTGAAGCGCATGGAACCGCAAATCCAGCACTATAACGGTTACGTGGACAAGTTTATGGGCGATGGCATTATGGCGCTTTATTCCGATAGTCCAAAGTCGAACATGTCCGCCAGTGAAAGGGCGCTGCGTTCAGCCTTGCAAATGCAATCCGAGCTGGAAATCTATAACCGCCATCGTCATAATTTTAATTATCCACCCATTAAAACCGGAACCGGTATTCATACCGGCGACCTTTCCCTGGGTACCATCGGCAGTCTGAATCGAATTGAAACGACTGTGATCGGTAATACAGTGAATGTGGCGTCCCGTCTGGAGGAGCTGACTTCCTATTTCAAAGTCGCAATTATTGTATCTAGCGATACCTTTCGTGACCTGCAGAATCCGGATCAGTGGCAGTACCGTGAATTGGGCTCGATTTTACCGCGCGGAAAAACCGAAGGCATTACCATTTATGAATTTTTTGATATGGATAGTCCTGCAATCATCGAATGCAAACTGGCTAGTCGTCAGGATTTGGCCAGCGGCATTGCCTTTTATCGTGCCGGCGAATTTGAAGCGGCCCTGGAGCATTTTAGTCAGGCGCTCAAGATCTATAACGCGGACCGGGTGGCGCGCTTATACTATAAGCTGACTCAATCCTATCGCACGCGCACCTTGAGTGATAACTGGATGGGTACGATCGAGATTGTTCGCAAGTAGGCTCAGTGCTTCAGGCGCGTCGTACACTGATGCACCTTGCTATAGTGCAGCTGAATCAGTTGATCCGGACGGCTACCGAGACAGGCAAATGAGCATAGCCGTCAAATTTGGGCTGCTCGCTGCGTTCCAGTTGGAAGCTGAGCGCGTTATCCTGCCATAAATAACATTGCGTGGTGTGACTTTCGCCGCTGTGCAAAGCGAAACCCAGAGTAAATTCGCCAGGGGCCAGATCCAATGTCAGTTCAAAAGCAGCCTCTACCTGGTTGCCAGCCTGGATGCCCTTTGCCGTCTGCTCTAATAGCCAGGTGTTGCTGCCAAATGCCCGCCGGCCGAATGAATCGTCGATATGAAATCCAATGGTCAAATCGTCAACAGCTTTGTGAAAGCGAGCCTTGATCCGGATTCGCACCCTGGAACCAAGCGGCAAGATAGCCGGATTCTGGACACCATTGTGTTCCAAAACAAGACTATATTCTTCCAGGAAGGCGTTGCTCTGGTTGGAGTTGTTTTGATAATCTCCCGCACCGGCTGCCAGGACTTGCATGTAGCGCTGAATGCCTTCCCGGGTCGGGCCGTCATATACCAACTGGCCCTTTTCCAAAACCAGCAGGCGCTGTGACACGGTGCGCAACAGATTCAAATCATGCGAAACAACTACTATGATGGAACCCTGGCGCTGAAACTCGAAAATACGCTGCAGTGATTTTTGCTGAAAGGAGGCATCGCCCACGGACAAGGCTTCGTCAATCAATAGAATGTCCGGTCGTTTGGCAGTGGCCAGACTGAAGCCCAGACGCATAATCATGCCGCTAGAGTAGTTTTTCAGCGGAGCGTTTTTGAATCCGCTTAAATCGGCAAAATCAAAGATTGTGGGCATTAGTGTCCGGATTTCGGTAGCCGAGTAGCCCCAAACAAGGCCGTTATAATACACATTTTCCACTCCGGATAATTCCGGATTAAAGCCCACGCCTAGTTCCAAAATACTGCGCAGGCTGCCCCGGGTTTGCAGCTGCCCACTGTTGTATTCGGAATTTTGACCCAGCACTTTTAGCAAGGTGGATTTGCCGGCGCCATTGCGGCCCAGAATGCCGACAATTTCCCCCGTCCGGATTTCAAAAGAGATGTCCTTGAGGGCCTGGAAGTGATTGCCTCCCCGATAAAGGCCGATGCTGAGCGCGCACAACAGGCGTTCATAGTGGCTATGAAAGCCAGTGTAATCCTTGCTCAGTTCAGCTAATGTAATCACAAATGATCCAGTATAACGCTATTCAGTCTTCTACGGGAGAGAAAAAACAGCATCAGGGCGATAAGCAAAAATGGTGTCCATTGCAACCAGGAGAATTGTAGCTGATACCCCTTGATCACAAGCAGTCGAAATATGTCGAGCGGGACGTTTAGCGGGTTGATGCGATTCAGGTCTTTTAAAATTCCGCTCGGGTAGTATAGAATGGGCAGACCCCAGAACAAAAACTGGCTAGCAAGCCGAACTAACGGTGAAATGTCCTTCAGGATGACATTAATCCTGGCCAGGTAGTGCAAGAGACTGTGGATAAACAACCCGGCTAGCGGTATAAACAGATAGGATAACAGAAAAGTTGCTTTCAGGCCCTGTAACCAGTATAGATACAGAAAAACTGGCAGTGATGTAATCAGAAAGTGGACCAACATTTGAAAATAGGGTATCCACAAAAAGATCTCCATGCCCAGGGCCGAACGCTTGATCAGTTTGCGATTGTCGCTCAAAATGGAACATCCTCGTATCAGCATTTCCTGCAATGGGAAATAAAACAAAAGACCGCTAAAGACATAGGGTAGCGAAAAATTGGCCGAGTGGGCGCCGGCTCTGGTCTGCAGTAAACCGAAAACGAGGGTGTAAATCAGAATCATACTCAGGTTTTGGATCAACATCCAGGTAATACCCAAAAAGCTACCGGCGAATTGCAGGGCGTAGTCTCTTTTTACCAGGATAAAGATTATCCCCAGTGTATCGATCCAGGATCTCACAAGTGGGTCAGTAGAAGTTTGATTTGCGTCAAGTCAAGATGCTTTTGGCGACTCGCCAGGTAGAGGTTTCGTTCCACCGGGATGCAATAATTGTATTCGATGGAAATTAGCCGTAGCCGTAGGCGCTCCGCAGGCATCCACGCTGCAAATCCGGTCGGTACCAAAACCGCAGATGGGTAAAATTTTGCAGCGCGGGTAGACGTTGCTGATGTGGTGCCAGAGGCCGGTAGGTTCGGATGGTTGTGGTATGTCGGAATACATCCAGTGTCTCGCAACCAGCTAGCTCATGATATTCAAATCCGGTATCTCCGGTCAGGCCTGGCAGTAGTTGAAAACTGCTTTGCATTCGCTTCACGTCGGCCGGGCTCATGGACAGCGCGCAGGTAAAAGCGCGTGATCCAGCTATCATTGTGCATTCAATTGCCCGGATTGTGATTGCCTGGGCAGCCAGAACCTGGCGGACATCTTGTTCTGCCGCTGCAGCATTGGTTCGGTCAGCCCAGCGCGCACAGGCGCTCGCCAGAAGGGTGTATAGCAATAGCAGCATAGCACGACGGCAATGAATCATATGCACAGTATGAGTAAGGCGGCTTGCTTTGCCAAGTACAATGACAATCGCCAGGGATGAGCAGGCGCACTCGATCACCGTAAGTAATATTGTGCGCGAACATCCATCATTCCAGACTAATTCGGAAAAAAAATGCCACATCTAGCGCAACGGACGTCATTCCAGCGACCTTTTATCAGGTGAAGATTCAAAATTCCCTGTCAGCTCAAGAAATCGAAACCCGAGCCGTTACCTGCAGCACGCTCTTGATCCCTAAACAACGGCTGGAATATTTCACCAGGCGAGTGCGCTATTTCCATACTACCAGTAAATATTTTGAATATCTGATTGCTACCTACGGACGCCAGCTTTTCTGCTACGGATTGAATCCGGCCAGTCACAAGTGGAAGAAAAAATACCAGGATTCGGGCCTGAACCTGCAAATCCGGAATTTCAAACCCAATCCTGAGCTCTGGGAGGAATTCCGGCATA
>JAGRNA010000102.1 GCA_020441005.1 Leptospiraceae bacterium | reverse complement strand
ATATGATATAGCAAAGTAGGCCAGCCCCTTGGTTTGATCAATTTCCTGACTATAAAAAATGTAATCGGTCAAAATTTCATTCACAGTATAAGGAGCACCGCCAGTACCGAATGCAAGGTTTATATAACCTGGATAACTTTGAGTCAGTACTTCTTCACGCAGTCCTATTTGAAAATGCCAGTTTTTATCCAGATCATACTGCAATCCCAGATTCCAACGTGCAATACTCAGTTCATAACCTGAAGTCGCGGATTCATATGTAAATGAAGTGCCTGTCGTAGTGCTTATGGATGCGTTAATTAAATCCTGAGTCGCCGTCCCGCTCCAGGCACCGGAGGCAAGAATATAACTGCCCACCACCGAAAACTCTTTTGTAAAATAATACTGAAAATCAAACCCGGCATACAACCCTGATGTCGAGGCATTAAAGTTGCTGTCTATTGTCTTACCATAGGTACCAGTTCCAATGGTAAATTCGTCGCGAAAAAAAGCTTTGCTATGCCGTCTATAGCCTGCTTTCGGGGTTAAGAATAGTGTATTACCCAGTAAATGAAAGCGGTATCCGGCCTCGAATTCTGTATCATTGATACTGTAATCCAGTAAGCTGCCAATGGTTACTGCGCTGGGCATTGTGATTGCGTTGTATTTGTATTCCGGATTGTACTGGGTGTAGTTGCCGCGCAGCATCAAGTCACCGGGGCCGATTTGCTTGCGATACTCCAAACCAAGCGGATAGATCGTATTGGTATTCTTGCCTGACCATTCAAGATCTATCCTGTCCAGTGTAATACCGTTAACCAGATCATCCAGAAAATAGCGTTCTTCCAATTCTGGTTCCAGGTCCCCAGGCCAAAAGCCAATGTTGACGCTCAGCGTATCGGCCATCAGGGACGGGGTCCAGAGCAGCACAGCGGTAGCAAGACTGGTAATCAGTAATTTGCTTTTCGTAGATAAATAGCTCATAAAAAACTCTCCTGTACGGGACAGTACTGACTGCTTGACTCACTGGTATAGCAAAAAATTGACACCCCGGCCAGGGCTTTGTAAGAAATTGGTAATGTCCTGCCATCCCCGGCAAGCTGTCAGGGTCGCTCTGGCCTGCTGTGGCCCGTTGGTCGGCTATTGCGGTCACTGTACACCCGATTTCAGGGCTGGATCGCCGCCGGCCCGCAGCGTCGCCCTGGCACAGTGCCCGGCTGCCGTATAAAAAACCTTTTGCACCGCACAGAAAAGTGATTGCTCTATGGCCCAAGTTATGAGAATTGGCCATATGGCCACCAAGAAAAAGACCAGAGCTGCCAAGAAGGCAAGCAAGAAGAAAAGTACTAGTAAAGTCGGCAAAAAAGCCGCCAAAAAGACTGCCAAAAAGGTTTCCAAAAAGAAATCTGCGCGCAAGGCCAGCAGTCGCAGTGTGGGCGCCAGTGTCCAGAGCAGCGCATTTGAGAGCAGCAGCGATAATGACTTTTTCCAAAGCTCGGCATCCGCTTTGGCCGAACCGGCCGAGAGCAGCTATTCTCCATCGTACGCCAGCTCTGAATCGTCTGCATCCAACGAAGAAGGCAAGTCTACCGTGGGCCGCATAGCGGTCATCGCTGTATTGGCCGTATTGGTTATCGCGTTTGTGGTCGGCAACAAGCTGGATCTGTTTGGTGGCGGCGATGCAGCGACCGAAGACCCCCAGCCGGTTGAGTCCAACATGAGTGACCCGAACAGCACCGTAACCGATCCAGCAGTGGCAAAGACCGATGAGGTTGCCAAAACCGAGGAAAGCAACGCTGCGAACGAAAGCGCCACAAATGCAGCGGAAACCGCTCCAGCCGGTGGCAAAACCTACAAAGTCCAGGCTGGTGATAATCTGTATAAAATCGCCGTTTCGCAAATGAAAGCGGGCACAAGAGCAAATATGCAAAAGATTGCTGATGCCAACGGTATCAAGGTCACTACACCGCTCAAACTTGGGCAAGTTCTCAATATTCCCCAATAAACGGAAAGCTCGATTATGTTGAAAAAGCTGGTCGCCTCACGGTGGCCGGCTTTTTTTGTGTATGGCCGCAACGGATTCTGTAATGGACACTGTATTTGATTTATTTGTCATTGGCGGCGGCTCTGGTGGCGTGCGGGCCGCCCGCTGGTCAGCCGGATTAGGGGCCAAAGTCGCTATTGCGGAAGAAGACCGCTACGGCGGAACCTGCGTGATCCGCGGCTGTGTGCCCAAGAAGCTGATGGTGTATGCATCCCAGTTCAGGGGCCACTTTGAGGCCGCTAGCGGATATGGCTGGCAAATGCCCTTCGAGCAGCCCGTGCATGACTGGTCCCGCCTGCAAACGGGCCGCGATGCCGAGGTCGAACGCCTGGAGGGCATTTACGAGCGGCTGCTGAATAGCCAGGCTGTAACCGTCTTGAAGGGCCGGGCTGTAATCGACGGGCCGGGCCGTGTCAGGGTCAATGATACTGTTTATCAGGCAAAGCGCATCCTGATTGCGACTGGCAGCCGGCCGGATCTGCCTTCGATCCCGGGGATTGAACACTGCATAACGTCGAATGAGATCTTTCAACTGGCTCGTCGACCAGCCAGATTGTTGGTCCAGGGAGTCGGCTATATTGGACTTGAATTTGCCAGTATCCTGAGAGCTTTCGGCAGCGCGGTTACCGTCCTCAGTCGCGGTGAGTATATTCTGCGGGAGTTCGATCGCGAGAGTGCCGTTTTTCTAGAACGCGAGCTGGTCAAGAAAGGAATCCAGTTCCGGCACAGCCAATGCCTGGTCTCGATTTCCAAAGAGGGGGATCGCCTGATTGGCATCAGCGGGTCTGGCGAGCAGTTTGAGGCCGATCAAATCCTGATGGCCACTGGTCGCCGGCCCAACACCACTGATTTGGGTCTCGCCGAGCTGGGTGTTGATTGCAAGGCGAATGGCGCGATCATCGTTAACGATCAGCATGAAACCAGCGTGCCCGGTGTATACGCGGTTGGCGACTGCACCGACCGGATGAACCTGACTCCGATCGCGACCGCCGAGGCGACCCGCCTGGCCGAAAATCTGTTTGGCCAAAAAAAGCTGAGCGTGGCCTACGAATTTACGCCCTCGGCTGTGTTTACCAGTCCGCCGCTGGCCTGCTGCGGTTACTCGGAAGAACAGGCTCGCGAGCGTTTTGAAAACATAGATGTCTATACGAGTGATTTCAAGTCCATGCAGCATGCCCTGAGCGGTATTGATGAGCGCTTTTTTATGAAACTGATTGTGGACCGGCACACAGACCGGGTTGTGGGGGCGCACGCAGTGGGTCTGGATGCGGCTGAAATGATGCAGGGCGTGGCAATTGCAATCAATGCTGGAGCAACCAAGGCTGATTTTAACCGGACGATCGGGATTCACCCGACTATTGCCGAAGAATTCTGCACCCTGCGCACTCCCCGCGACGAGCACTGACCCTGTTGGCCAGTCTGATAGCCGGGGTCGCCGGCTGGCGGTCGACGATTAGCCGAATACCTGGCGACTCTGGCGATAGATCATGTTTTCGAGCACCAGCCAGGCGTCGGGACTGCCCTGGAAAAAATTGACTCCCACCCGAAAGCCATCAGCTGTGGGAACATAACGCGTGATTTCGCCGTGAAAACTCAGCTGATGGTGGCGAATGGCAAAGTCCATTTTCAAGCGATCATGAATCGTCAGGTAATCAAATACGATTTGATTGTTCAGTTCAAACAGCAAACCGCTGCGACTGATATTGATGACGCGCGTAAATGTGTGCCGAAAATAACTGCGCGACAGCACCGTTTTACTCATCGCATAGCTCATCAATTGCGCGAGCAGCTGCACATGAAAGGCTTCGTCGCGGTCCAGGGGCAGGCGATCGAAGACATTGCGGGCCACATAAATATGACCCACGACCTCATCAAAGATCAAAAGCGGGGCGCACACATAACTGGTCAGGAAATTATTTAAATCCTGACGGCGTACCTGATCAAAATGAGCGGCGGCGGCGTCCTCGGAATCATAGTGCATCATGTGGGAATACTCGGCGTGATAGTTGATCATACCATAGGGTAGATGCGCCTCAAAATAGCTCTCCAGGTTCTGGGTGTCGCGAATGAAAAGCGTTTTACGGGTCTCGGTGATCAGTTCCTCCATCAAACTATGCTTTTCGCCGGGCTTATAGAAGCGGAACTCAAAATTGGCCGACAGGCGCTGAATTTGTTCATCCGCAATCGTATTGATCATGTACAAATCCGGTTCATCCTTTTGCAGCTCGTTTACAATGTGCTGATAACGCGACTCGATCAGCTGACCAACGCCGCGCCGACCTAAAATCGGTCGATACAGGGTGATAAAACGCATGAACAGGTCATCGGTGTAAATCCGCCGGTCTCCGCGTCGGGAAGCGCTTTGTAAAAAGGAGGGGATCCGGATTTCACAGCCTTCGTCATAGAAATCCAGAATAGCGACCTCGAATTCGTATAGAATATTGGCTATCTCGAACTTGATGCGGCAGCGGCGCACGGTTTCTTGCTCAAAGCCGGGGATATGCAGCTCGGCCCGGTTGCCCTCCACGGCAACCACGCGCGCCCGGAAGATCTCGGAGCTGTATTGCAGCATGACATTGCGCGCTTCACTTTGCAGATTGTAGAACAGGTGCCGGATTTGATTGATATCCGAGCCCAGGATGGTGTCTTCGGTATAATCATCCTTATGGGATCCGAGCAGCTTTTGCAGCATGCGAATCAGGTTTTCGGACTGAGCTTCCGTTACGACCGCATCCATCGATTCAGTTATCGACGCCGGCCAGGGTGAGAATCAATTTAGCGAATGGACTTTTCGAGGTTGTCCGAGATTTCAAAAAGCAGGTCGAGCCGGGACAGCTTGAGCAGGGTCAAAAGCGAGCGGGACAGGTTGCACAAGACCAGCTCGCCGCCATAGGCCTTGACGTCTTTCATGAAGGCCACCAGCGCCCCCAGGGCGGAACTGTCGAAATACTGGGCCACGGACAGGTCCAAAATGACTCGTTTGGGCTGATTGCTGATCTGCTCGGTCAATAGCTCGCGAAATTTGCGCGCGATGACCATGTCCACCCTGGACTCCGAGACCTTGATAACCAGGGTCTCTTCCCGCTTTTCGACGGCTAGCATATAGGATTCATATATGCACAAAGAAATCGAGTCAATCTATTTTTTTGGACCCAAAAAGCCTTGCGCTGCCTGTTTGCCTCTGCCGATACTGTTATCAAATGACCACTGGACTGGTCTGCCGCTTCGGGAATAAAAAAGGAGCCTTCGATGTTTAAGAACCTGAAAATCAGCGCCAAACTGGGCGTGACCGGACTGATTATGATCTTTGCTCTGGCAGTGGTTTACTATCAAAGCTTCACGGAAACAGCCTACTGGACCAGATACCTGGCCAATCAGGAACGCGGTTTTCTGGCCATCCAGAAAATTGGACTGTTGACCCGCGACCTGGCGACCCATCGCGGCTACTCGCAGGTCTACCTGAGCGGCAACACGGCCGTGCGCGAAAAAATGGAGGAGCTGCAAAAAAACCTGAAGCAAAACGCAGCGGATCTATTGAGTGACAAAAAGACCCTGGCGGACCTGGGGGTGCTGGTCGAGCTGGAACAGGTCAACAAGAATCTGGAACTATTGTTTACGCAAAACTGGAACCTGGAACGCAACAAGAGCTATCAGCAGCACACCCTGATAAATGCGCATTTACTTAAAATTATCGATGATGTTGCCAACCTGGCCAATATAACCACCGATCCCTACCTGGATTCCAGTACGCTCTTTAGCGCCGCCGTTTTTAACTTTTACAATACAGCCGAGCTGATTGGGCAGTTTCGGGCTCTGACCAGCCGGGCTGCGACAGTCAAATCGCTCAGCCCGCTGGAACGCAACGAGCTGCGACGGCGCCTGTCGGTGATTCGCGACCGTATTGAGCGCATTGAGGCCGATACCCTGCGGGCGCGTCAGTACAATAAAACGCGCATTGACCTGATCGACACCTATGCCAGGGAGCACACCGCCATGCTGCACTGGATGGACGAGATTGAAAACCGGATTGTGGAAAGCGATGTCATTTCCCTGGATGAGCGCGCCTTTATTGATGAATATACCCGCATTTTGAATGCCTATTGGAAGGATGCCTACGCGATTCAGCCGATTCTGATCGCCAAGATCAATAAACGGGCTGCGGACTACAAGTTTCGGCTCTATTCCGGAGCAGCGGTGGCTGTTTTGGCCCTGTTTATTTCGACCTTTCTGGTCTTCCTGATTGTCAGCAGTGTGACCGGTAACACGCGGCAGTTGATTGAGGCCTTTAACAAGGCCACCAAAGGGGAAATGATGGCCCGGGTCAAGGTGCAATCGACCGACGAACTGGGTGTACTCGGGCGCGGCTTCAACACCTTTATGGCCGACCTGGAACGCATCGTGGCCGAGATGAAATCTGTCGGTCAGGAAATCAATACGGCCGCCGAGGGCATCGTGAGCAACACTGGTAATGTGGTTGAGGCCTCGCAAACCCAGATCGACTATGTGGAAAGCGCGGCCGGACTATTGGAGGAAATCGTAGCGAATGCGGCGATCGTTGGCGACAGCATCGAGCAGGTGCAATCCGCCTCTGTCGAGACCCTGCGCTATACCCGCGCGAATATGAATGATTCCTTGCGCAGCACCGCCTTTACCGAAGAGCAGCACTGTACCTCGCTGGCAACCTTGCGGGAGATACGCGAATTGACCAACATTGCCGGTACAATCAACGATTCTTCGACCGAGATGGACAACAAGGCTTCGGAGGCGATCAAACTGGCTCAACTGGTCCAGGAGTCGGCCACCACAGTGGCTCGGTCAGCCCAGGATGCCAACGCCCAGGCCAAACAGGCCCTCCTGTCGGTCGAGAGCGGCGAGCAGGTGCTCGAAACCATGATTGAAGCAATTGTGTCGATCAATGAATCCTCGAAGCAGGTGAACGAGATAATCGATACCATTACCGACATTACCGACCAAACCAACATGCTTTCACTGAATGCGGCCATTGAGGCCGCGCGGGCGGGCGAGTCCGGCAAGGGCTTTGCCGTGGTGGCCGAAGCCGTGCGTTCACTGGCAGAACGATCAGCCGAGGCGGCCAATGAAATCGCCCAGAATATTCGCGAGAATATCAAACGTGCGGAAGAAGGTACGCGTCTGTCTGGCGAAGTGAAAAGCGCCCTGAAGGAGATTCGCGACTCTTCGGTGGTTACAACAGAGAGCGTCAGCAAGATCCAGGAGATCGGCTCGGCCAATGCCGAGCGCGCCAGTCAAATGAACGAGACCTTCAATCGGGTCAAAGAACTTTCCCGGACTGTCAGCCAGCAGCTGGAGCGTACCCTCGATTCGAGTAATGATGCCAATTTGGCTGTAAACTCGGTGGTCAAGCTGGGCGACCAGATTCTGGATGTGATTGAAAATCAGATCGGATCGTTCAAGAACGTGCAGTTCCACACGACCAATGTGCAACGGCATGTCCTGGTGGCAAAGGAGAGCGCCGGGTCGCAGAAGGGCCGGGTGGGCAATATCGGCAGCGCCATTCAAAACGTCAGCCGTGAAGCGAGTGATAACCTGGGCAAGGCCAAGGCCAATCAGGAGCGCGCCCGTAGTATGGCTGGTCGAACACAAAAACTGAGCGAGCAATTACGGCGCTTCAAGGTCAGCGAAGCAGTTGCGGCGTCCCCCGTAAGTGAGTGATCAGGGATTGACAGCTACTCAATGAATGCAAGGCTGCGAGCAAGGAATCAAGACAATTGGTCTGGAGACAAAAATGGATAAAAATACTTTAGCAATCGTAAGGGAAAGTTATGGCCGTTGCGCCATGCAGGCGACTTTCTTTGAAGATTTTTACGAAACATTCATGCGTTCTTCACCGGAGATCATGCCCTTTTTCGACAAGACCAATATGGCCAAACAGCGCCAGTTGTTGCGGGAAGGGATTTCTTTCATGATTCTGTTCGCTGACAATAACGCCGGCGGCGAAATGGCGATTGAGCACATCGGCAAAATTCACGATGTCAAGCATGTGAATGTGCGTCCGGAGTTGTATCCCCTCTGGATCAACAGCCTGCTTGAATGCATTGGCAAACACGATAAACATCACAATGAAGAGATCCGGGATGCCTGGAAGGCAGTGCTGGACATCGGCATCCGCCGATTCATCGCCATGTACCGGCCCCAGAAAGCGGAAAGTGAAGCGGCAGTTGAAAATGAGTCTGCGGCAGCGCAGACAGAAGAACAAGCCGCATCCTGAATTTGACTACGGACAACATGAGTACATCCAAAGAGCAGCAATTACAGATGCACCTCGCGGCGGCTCAGGCCAATCTGGGCAGCGGACAACAGCATGTTGTTTTTGTAATTGAGAAAGAGGAATACTGCATCGATATCTTGCAGGTGCAGGAGATCATCCGCATGACTCCTGTTACCTGGCTACCGCATCGCCCGCCCTGGATTATCGGGGTGCTGAATTTACGCGGTGAAATCATCCCGGTGATCGATTTACGCATCAAGTTTGGTCTGCCGAAAAAGGAATATACCCGTTTCACGCGGATCCTGATCGGTCAGTTGTCGGACAAGCAGGTCGGAGTGGTTGTCGATGCGGTTAATGAAGTCATTAGTCTGCAATCCGGCCAGATTGATGCCGCTCCGGGCATGGTTAGCCACAATCGAAAGACCGAATATATCAAGGGTATTGCCAAGCTCGAAGAGCG
>JAGRNA010000010.1 GCA_020441005.1 Leptospiraceae bacterium | reverse complement strand
TGGCCGGGGGTGTCGAGCAGATTGAGATGAAAATCCTTGTAGCTAAACTGCAGAGCAGCTGTTGAGATGGAGATACCGCGGTCCTGTTCCAGTTTCATCCAGTCTGATTTGGTCTGTTTGCGGTCCTTGCGGGCGCGCACGTGACCTGCTAGTTGTATGGCACCGCCGTACAGCAGCAGCTTTTCGGTCAGAGTTGTCTTGCCGGCATCCGGGTGGGCAATAATCGCAAAGGCCCGCCTTTTTTGCAGCTCACGTTTGATTTGGGGATTGGAGTTTGCCTGGGTCATATCGATGTATAAAAAATAATTTCAAAGGACGAAGGTGTGTAATGGATGTTTTCCAGACTGATGGAAAATCAAAGGAGAGAGTCGACCGTCAGTAAAACAAGAAAAAGTACTGGCCAAACCCTGCGTGCATGTCGTCCATGAAAGTAAGGCGGCCTGGCCTGGCAAATGGAATTCTATATACCCGATACAGAGTTTGAACATGCTGATTTCAAGGGGGTCAGCTCCCCAAAAGACCCCCAGGTGGCAGATGCCGGGTCTCAAGGGACCCCGGTCGTGAACAGGCCGAAAGAGCAGCCGCATACGAATGCAACTCCGCGTCAACGACCGGACCAACGGGCCGGCAGCCCCGCAGCAGCTGATTCCGCTTTGCCCGGCACTTCTCGTGAGCCGGTCGCGCGGGGTTATAAAATCAGGGACCGTTTTGGGAACCCTTTGCCGGCCGGCGGTAGCGCGCAGAATCAGCCCCCAACTCCAGGTGCCCGGCCGTCTGCAAAAAATGAACTGCCCGCAGCCAGATCACCGGGACTTCGCAGCCGGCAGTCAATACCTGCCGCTAACGCTGTTCAACGGCCGCCCCGCAGTCCGCGTGAAGCGCGCAAGCAGGCATTGCAAAAAGAGCATTCCCCGGATAACTGGCAGCCGGCTCGAATGAGCCGCGCAAAAGTGCGCCAGATGAATCGACAATCTGCACCGCAAACCAGTCAATCCGCTGAGCCAGACAGCTCGCAGACAAACAGTCTGGGATTATTACAACAGACTGTCCTGGCAGATCTGGCTGGCAGCCGGCAGATTATCAACCGCTGGTTTTGGGAAAAGCCCGGGTCCGGTGATCCTTTGCTTTCCTTCGCCCCGCCGCGGGATCGGATCCATTGCCTGCTAAAAGCATTAGGCCGTGACGTACTGCCCTTATTGTTTCGCGTAATGTCGCCGGCCGAACAAAATGAAATGGTAGCCATACTCAAAGAAGCGCCAGGCTATCCTTCGAGTTGGCTGCCGGCCATCCAGACCGCCTTTATGCGGGCCCTGGAGGAACAGAAGCAGTGGCAGTAGTCTGGTTTGCTTCATAGCCAGCTGGATTGCTGCCAATACACATAGAGACAACTCAGGAAACGAGAATAGCTTTGCCGGGTAACAGCGCATCATAATCCACAGTCAGGGCACCTCGCGCTGCCCGGCCATCCGCGCAGTACTGCATCTGCAGTGCGCATGGCTTTGATTAGAATCCAGGAAAATAAAAAAACCTTGATGATTCGGATTTCAAATCAAATCCTGTTTCAGGGATTTGTAGCGATGGGATGGCGTCAGTTTGCCAGTATAACTTTGGTTGTGATCGGTGCTGTGATGCGGGCTGTAGCCTTGATGCTGGATCAGCAGAGTTTTGAGATCCGGGCAGATGAGGGCGGAAGTATAACGGTGCTACAGCTACTGCTGTTTGGCCTTGTGCCTTACGGCATGGCATTTCTCTGGCTGATCTGGGTCTTCTGGATGCAAAATGATGGTCCCCTGCGGTCCGCTGCTTTTTTCAGTATTTTCTATCTGGTTTTTTTACCTTTGATCGTAAAAGTGTTGTCCTGGATTTTTGGGTGGGAACACAGTTTCAGTGTTCCCGATCTGCGCCTTTTTTGGTTGGTGTTTCCCGGGCTGCAAATCCTGACAACCGGTCTGGTCTTCTGGTTTCTGTTTCGCCAGTCCCGGTCCTGAAATCTGTGTAGTAGCATGCTGATTCACACACTGTATCCAAAGCCGGCCGTTCATGCACCAACAAGCCGCAGTCCGATATCACGGAACGGAGTCTATGCTATCTACATGCTTGCCTTGATCCTTGTTAACGGCTGTCAATCCGTAGACGGCAGACTTTGCCTGGAATCCAGCTATGCAGATGCTTATATTTACAAGGCGCATGTAACACCAATGTCAGCTAAGGGCAGCGGCATTATTGAATGGTGCCTGAGTGATTTTGGCAGTCGGCCGGCCGCCTGTCTGCGTTACAATTTGCAAACTGCCCGGTTTGAGCCGCTAAGGACCGAACCAGTCCCTGATTTTTCCAGGCCTACCGAACAGTCCTCAGAGCCTGTTGTTGATGGGCAGCATTGGCCGCACGTCAAGGGATGTGCATCAAGCGATATTCAAAGGATCAGCCCGGTAAAAACCGACTGCCGGGAAATAACATTGGCCGGCACAACCCCGCCGCTGATTTCATCGGATTTGGCTAAGCCGCGGATTCTGTATCATTCGCGGTCCAGTGTGATTCTTTTGCTGCGCTACGATCAGGGCACGGAGGAAAAGTTGCCGGTCGAAGTTTTTGATGCCAAGGGCCGCCTGCGAGGGCGTTATGTTCTGGAACTCGCGGATCGGATGGCATCCTGGTTGACCCTGCATAATAACAGCCTGTTAGTTTTCAATTGCGTCGGAGCCGGTCCCGGTTGCGGGGCTGGTTTGCATGATCCACTGACTGGCAAACAGCGCTTGAGTCTGGATAATTATGCTGGCCGGGACATGTATTTTAATGCATTTGGCGCCTCTGTATTAGAGAGCGGCCCGGGCGAATTGACGCTGCTCGCTGGTGACGCTGCTGCTCTGGTCAGGGTGGATACAAGGCAAAGGAAAGTGTTACAGAGTCAGCTAATCCTGCAGGTAAATCCAGATACTGGTTCGCGAGCCTTGCCAGTCGGAACGCATAATTTGGCTGTCCTTTTTGGCGGGCCTGGCGGCGGCCGGTTGCAAATCCGGACTCTGGCAGAGTATCGATTGGTACGGGAAGACAGGCTGCCGAACTGCGCAGCTGATCAGCCGTAATAATTTCTCCGGCAGACAGTCACTATTAAAATATTTTAATGTATAAGCCACCCATATATTTTCTGTTGGCAGTGGGTCTCTTCCTGTATAATATAGCTGCCGTCAGCTGCCAGATGAACCGGTCGGTATCGGAAAGACTCTCCGTCTGCCGCACAGATCTGGACCGCATTGATACTGAAGATGGTGGTAGCAGATGGGTGCGACAACAGCATGCTGCGTTTTCCAGGGCGTACCCGGTTGAGATTGCCGTCGCCCATTGTGCTTTGGGGAACGGGCTCAACAGTTCTGATTTTAACTTTGCCGTTGATCATCCGTATACAGCCGATCAACAGGATTGGATGAATCAGGCAATCAAGCTAAGGCCAAATTTCGGGTATTGTCAACGACTTGTGTTTTGGGGCTGTGGAACCAGCTGTCAAACTGGTGTGCTGCTGAACTTGAAAAACAAAACCGCAGTTCCTCTGCCAACGGCTGTATGGGGCTATCACCATCAAGCGGGCAGCCCGTTATTAATTGTGAATCCGCCCGATGAAAACGGGTTTCGGCAGCGTCCCGATTGGGCCGCCGTCCAATTGTATATCCCAAGGCCGAACCATTCCATGGCGACCAATCTGGATCAACTCTGGCGGGAAATTTTCATCCAACCCTGCGACTAATGGCTGCAGGCCCTTAATCGTTCGCCCCCCATCTCCAGGCACTGGCAACGGTCATCGGCCTGAGCATCTTGACTATGAGCCAGAACTAATTGCGCCAGAAACTCAATAAAAGGGGGCCAGGTGCCGGGGGCCGGCAAGCGCTGAAAATTGGAAATCCCGGCCGTCAATGCGACTGCGCGCAGCTCGGTTTCAATTTCTTCCAGTGTTTCCAGATGATCCGATACAAAGCTGATGGGGTATACCGATACATTTTGATGGTCGGCTTGACCGAGTTCAGTGAGTTTTGCAATGGTCGATGGACTGGTCCACTTACCGCGGCCCAGGCGACTTTGGTAACTGATATGCATCTCGCCGCTAAACCCCTGTTTTCTTAATATTTTTGTGATAGCTTGTGCATTGGCTTCAATTTGTTTTTGATACTGGTCGCCTTTGTGAATCAAGCGCATCGGAATGCCGTGCGCCGAAAACAGCAGGGTATTGCGGCGCCAATCGACGCTGCTCCGACTGGCATCGAGCTGGATAAAGTACTGTGGGTCCAGACCACGCTGCCAGTGCTCGAGAATCAAATCGGCAATGGCCTGGTGATAGCGTTGATCATTGTAGAAAGGTGCTATGCAGCCGGCCCTCGACAAAGGGCATTGACCACTGACTTGAGCGGCGATACGGCCAAAACTCATTGTGGTTGAACGTGAAAACTGCGGATACAAGGGCAGAATAATATTGTTTTGCGCTGGAATCAAATCTACCGGAGATAAATCGCGTACATTGGGGCTGCCGCAAGTCATGCTAACAACAATTTCCCAGTTAACCTGCGGTGCCAGGCTGGACAAGCGCTCCTGCAGGGAGCGGGCCTGGCGCTCGGTTTCGGCTACAATTGGCGATCCGCCGCCAAATCCCATCGATTCATATTTATGGGCGACCTTGATTGCGCGTTTGCGGGCGACATAGCTCATCAGGGGCTTCTGGATAAAAAATGGCAGGGGCATATCAACCATCAGTGGATCGGTCAAAAGATCTACCAGAAAAGGCTCGACTTCGGCTGCATGGCGCGGGCCACCCAGGTTAATCAGGCGGACCTTGACTTTGGCAGAACTGGCTGAATTCGCAGGGTTTTTCGGATTGGGGATGTTCATAATCAGTTTAGAGTAGCGCAGTTCATTGGTCGGGATCTGCAGTTATCAAATACTAAAAAGGGTTCGTTCGATCTGCGACCAGCTTTTTATTTTTGTATTGATGCGAGCGGACGACTTGATTGCGCCTTGCCCTGGACCGACTCAAAAACGGTGCCGGCGACTGGATTTTGCAAAACACGTAGACGATAATCAGAGAGGCTACGGAGCATTGGATGCAGCATATCGAACGAGAGTGGCAGTTTGTGCGCGAACCGGACAAGGTTTCGCTGCTATTGCGCGAAAAAGTGCGCAACGCCAAATTCTACCTGAAAGGTACAGAACCGGCAGCGGAGGTCTATCGGGGTGCTGATTTAACCGGGACCAACTTTGAGTTTCAATACTCGCCGGACATCCACATTGAAGATCAAATCACGCTGTATGCGACCCTGAACCGTCAGCTGGAAATTGATTTTCAGGTTCTGCAAAAGCCGGATGAAGGCCGTCTGGTTGCCAGGCCGCTGGTCGCCCGGATTAGCAAGTACAGCCGCGAAGTACGTCGGATCCTGATCACCAATAATGAGGTCAGCGCCGGCCATTTTCAGGCCTCGAAAAGCGAACTGGCGCTCGATAATACCAGGCCCCAGGTTGCCAACAAGGTGATTTATACCGAATTTGAGCGGCAACTTGCGAAAAGCATTCCCGGTCTGCAAATATTTGATTTTGCGAATCGCGAACGACCGGAAGAAACCCATCTGCTGGATCGATCGACCGAGTCCATTTTTGTAGCCGACTTGAGCCAGTTGGAACAGTATAAATCTCATGGAGAAGGTTTTGCCGACTTTGAGGAGTTATTGGAAGAAGAGGAGATTTTAAGTCGCAAGCGCAAAGAATATCTGGACCGCCAATACGGCTCCCTGGTTATCGTCCCCATCCTTTATGAAATGGCCAACGGCAGTCGGAAGCCAGTGGCATTTTTCTTTGTGTTAACCGATAAAGGTCAGCACCTGGATATGCAAGCGGTACAACAGTTACAAACAGCCAGTAGCCAGATAGTGGATCGCATTCTGGATGCTAATATGATCACTGTGGACGATCGTCAGCGCATCATTGATATCTCACCAAAGGGCCTTTTGGTGGAGCTGACGCAACCGGAATTAATAAAGTATGTGCCCAATAGTCGCGTGCTAACTTTTGATCTGATTTTCAAGATGCAGGCCCCCTTGCGTTTTCGGGGCATTGTACGGCATACACGCAAAACAGAGAATGCATTACTGGTGGGTATGAGTATTGAAGGCACCGGGCACCTGGATGGTGGCCGCAAAAGCAATGCGCTGGCTCGGCTGGAAAACCTGGTGCAAATGTTGAAGACTTCCTGAAACTGGCCACCATGGCGGTCTCCCTGAAACCCTATATCGGAACGCGCGACTTTTATCCGGTCGATATGCAGTTTCGCAACTGGATGTTTGCCATACAGCGTCAGGTTTGTGAAAAATACGCCTACCAAAACTATGACACACCGACTCTGGAGTTACTGGATTTGTACCGGACGAAAACCTCCGAAGAGATCGTGAATGAACAGGTCTATAGCTTTACCGATCGAGGCGATCGGCAGGTGGCTATCCGCCCGGAATTGACGCCCAGCCTGGCTCGGATTTTTGCCGCCCGTCATCAGGATTTTGCACTGCCGGCCAGGTTATATAATATCGGCCGCTTTATGCGCTACGAACGCCCGGGCCGCGGGCGCTTGCGAGAGTTTTGGCAATTGAATGTAGACTTGCTGGGTGCGCCGGGAGCGCTGGCGGAAATAGAAATCTGCCAGCTAGCCATCGAAATATTGCGGTCCTATGGTGCCAAGGCCGAACACTTCCAGCTACGTTACAGCGACCGCCGGCTAATGGAATCAGTTTTGGCTGCCCCGGATCCTTCTGTTTTGCAACAGCTAAGCAGGCTGATCGATAAAAAAGATAAAATAAAAAGTGAGGAATTTGATCAGCAGCTTGCTGACATTACTGACGGTGATAAGAATCTGATCAAACGGGTATATGAATTACTCAATCTAAAAATAGCCTCTCTTGCCCATTTGAACTCTGAAGGTCGTATCAATGATGAAGTCTGTCAACAGCTATCCGATTTTGCCTCTGTGATGGAGGCTTCCGGTTATAAGTCGGAGATATGCTTTGATCCCTCGATTGCCCGGGGATTCAACTATTATACGGGTTTTGTTTTTGAAATCATTGACCTTGACCCCGAGAACAGGCGGGCCCTGTTTGGAGGCGGGCGGTATGATAAATTGATTGGAATGCTCGGCAAACAGAACGTAGCGGCCATTGGCTTTGGAATGGGCGATGTGACACTGGAGAATTTTATTCGCAGTCATAAGCTGCCTGTGCCTGATCCGGAGCAACGACTGGGAATCTATATCGCTCTGCTGGACCAAAAATATGCACCAATAGCTCTGGAAATAGCCCGGACACTTCGCCATGCTGGTCAAATAGTGGAGCAGGGTCTGCAACCAGAAATAAAACCCGGTAAACAGTTCCAGCTGGCCGACCGCAAAAAGCGGCGGTTTGTTTTTGTATTGGGTGAAAGTGAAATCCAGCAGAACACAATCAGCGTTAAGGATTTGGAATCAGGCCAGCAGATTCAAATCGGGCAAAGCGAATTGCCTGACTGGTTACAATCAATTAAAGCCTGACTCTCAAATCTCGCGCGTGTCGCTTTGTTTGAGGATCATAATATCAACTATGGCACTATTCTGCTGCAATTCCTGAAGCAAGCTTTCTTCCTGGCTGCGATTGATTTTAATATTTGTTATATATAACAGCTCGTTGAGCAGCCTGGAGACGGTTTCAT
Organism: Leptospiraceae bacterium; assembly: GCA_020441005.1. Lineage (GTDB taxonomy): Bacteria > Spirochaetota > Leptospiria > Leptospirales > Leptonemataceae > JAGRNA01. The sequence goes on along the minus strand of JAGRNA010000010.1, from coordinate 39,224 downwards.
TCATAACCGGAATTTGATGATCATATAGCAGCTTGCGAATCTCGCGAATTTGTTTTGCTTTGGCGGACTTGCGCAAGTTGATTTGAAGGCTCATCGGACGCTTGCGCCGGTTGCCAAAATGTTTTTCCAGAACTTCAAATAAAATTAATAAAAGGACAATCGCAATACTGGCGCTCAGGGCAGTGGCATACAAGCCCGTTCCACAGGCCAGGCCGATGGCTGCCATGCACCAGATAGTAGCTGCACTGGTCAAACCCTTGATTGCATAGTTGTTTTGAATCAAAGCTCCGGCGCCTAAAAATCCAATACCTGTAACAACCTGGGCGGCGATTCTCGCCGGGTCCGGTGTAGGGAATCCCGATGCCCGAGAAGCTGTTGCCACAGCCTCCGAAATGACCATGAAAAGACAGGATCCCAGGCTGATCAAAACATGCGTCCTGACACCCGCTGGTTTAGAGCGCATGGTCCGTTCAGTGCCCAGAATTACTCCACACAAAATCGCCCATCCGGAGCGGCTCAAAATCATGGTGAAATTTGATTCGATCGGCAAGAGCATTGATGTAGATTATGTCTCATCGTTCCCTTGTCAAGTGCTTGTTGCATCAAAGGATTAGGCTAACATTTGAAAAGAGCCTGATCCATTCACAGCTGAATCTGCCCGAATCGGAGCATTTTGCGGTGCTGCTGGTCCACCAATCGGACCTGCAGGGTGAAATTGGAGGCCTCACGCAGCGCCCGGCGCAACAATTTGCAGGCTGCAGCGCTGGTTTGCGCGGAGTTCCGTGCAAACTCGGCTGGACCCGGTAGACCGGCTGCACCTGGCGGCCAATCCGTCGGGGAGTTTGCTGGTAGCGGTTGCGATCGGGGGCCATGCTCCCCGGGGCATGCTACGTTCTTTCCAGGTTCGGCGGCAGGAGCTCATACCTGGTAAGGTCGCGCCAGTGGATAGTGTTGCGTAATGGCAGTCAGGTTTTTTGTGATTTCATCTCTCGTGGCCTGAAAAGTCATACGAAAACCACGGTTGGCATTCGAGAATAATTGTATATGCGATTGTATCTATCTGTTTTCAGCAGAAACATCAGGCCAGTGCTCCTTTTGGGCTGTCTTTGCCTGGTCAGCAATGCTTTAGCGGCGCGTACGTTTCAGGGCATTGATTTAGCGGATTATGATATCGAGGATGACTGGGGAGACTTGAGCGCTAGTGAGAGGCGTTTGATGGTGCCTTATTTCATCGATGAAATCAGACTGCAGCGCGACAGGGACAGAGCCCAAGAACTAAATAGTGTTCTGCTGAAAGAGAAGGATCCGGTTTTATTGGCATGGCAAAAGATCGCCTGGATCTATTTTCAGGATTTCTCGCAACAGGATCGTGTGCAGCAACTGAAAAAAAAACAACCGGAGCGGCAGGACCGATTCAACCAGTACCTGGCCGGGCACTTTATTGATCTGGAAGCCGGGAACAGGCAATCAACAGACATATGCAATCTACCAGGTCAAACTCTGTGGTGTCAATGGCGCAAATTTACGAGCGCATTGCGCGCACAATTAAACCGGAGTAGATTTGCAAATGGTTATGCAGCTGATCTAATGCAAGCCAGTCAAGTATTTTGGGTGCATAAAAATGCCTGGATCCCATTTGCCGAGGAAGAAGTACCAGTTGTTTGTGACCAGTTATACCAGATTGGATTGCCTTTGGAGGCTGCTATACTGGCTGAGCGTTTTAGCTATCAGCATCCCGCAAAGGCAATGCGCGAGCTCAGGGAGCGCATCCCCTTTTATCTGGCCGGGGCCGGTGATTTTGGGTCGGCCTTGCAGTTTTCAGGGCAGTTGCAATCAACGGATATCAAGACAATCCATGCCCGTCTGGACTGGATGATTCTGGGCGGATACTATCAGGCAGCGCTGGACTTGATTGATCGGACGGATCCCGGGCAGCTAAGTAGTCCGGTGATGAAACAACGCATTGATCCCTTTAGCGGCATGCACTATTCTATCGACGGTTTACGACTACGTTCAGCACTTTTGTATTATCTGCATGGTGATACCAGAAGCGCGGCCACCGCCCTGCAACGTCTGGCGAATATAGAAGGAGAGCTGGATGGGGAACCCGTTCGTCTTTTTGCCCGTTTACGTATGGCACAGATAATGCTGCAAGATAATCCGGATCTGGCTCACAAAATAGCCGAGAACATCACTTACCAGGCTCAGGCCGAGGGTTGGTATGTGTTGGAGTATTACGCTACTGTATTGGACGGATGGGCGGAGTATTTTCGGGGTCAACATTACAAGGCCTTGATTAACTTGATCAAGGCGCGCGGAATTCTACCTCCGAAAAAGCGGAGTCTTTATTTGGGCTATTCTCATAATTTAGGGTTATTGGCTGTGCGCCTGGCTTTGCAACCGGCCGCTAACCATGATGCCCTGATTGAAACAATCCAAAAAGAAATCATCAAGCAACCGCAAAGCAAGGCTTTGCTGGTGATCCGCGATTGGGTGCCCATTCAGGCTGACCCGGATTTTTTTCGTGGTCTATTAGTAAATCATTGGATAAAAAGAAAACAATATGCGCGAGTTGCCGGGTTGTTGTTGGCGGACCGCCGTTGGCAGGACTCCCTCTTTGAAGCCGGCCATAATCCCGGTGCGGAACGCGGTTTGATCACCAGCATTAACTGGATTCAGTCTTTATCGGATTTTGCCAGTCAGAAAACCAGGCCTGATTCAATGCAAGTCAAGCCGGGTGTCATCAGCTTTTACAAGACCCGTCTGGCAGAGCTATACCGCAGCCAGGCGGCCGGTTTGCAGGAAAAGCCCGCCCGGCAGTCGGCGTATCTAATGAGTTATCAATTGGCTGATAACTATTATGTTTTTTTATATTATCCCAAAGGGCGCACTGAGTGGATTTGGGACTATGTCCGTTTGGGCAAAAATGACTGGCAGGCCCTGATCAAGGAATGCGCTGGATCAGCGGAGAACTGTCAGAGCGGCCAATTTAGCGCCTGGCAAAAAACGTTGCAAGGCATTGAGTCCCGGTGGCTAAACATTATGAATCAACCGTTTGAAGAGCCTGCCTGGGAGCATTTGCTCCTGAAAAACAATACCCGCCTTGTACCGGTTTATTTTCAGGATTGGAACTGGCCTAATGGCGGTGCGGTGCCAAATCGAATGATGGCCCCTGATAATTGTCAGGATTACATTTTTGCGAGTCAAAAGCTGGGCCAATCCATGTATGCATTAGAGCACTGGGGCCGTACGCAAACAATGCCTGCGGGTATCTATTTGTGGCCAAATGAAATCAGTTCGGAAACAACAAGCAAGGGCACTCCCCGGCCGATTTATTTGCGGCGTTTCCAATGCTCCAGCCAGAGTCTGCGACTTTGGGATCTGGATCGATTTGCCACTATTGCACCTGCTACCCTGGTCCTGTATGCCAGACCGAATGGAGATGCCGAATTTGAGGCTGCCTGGAATCATAGCCTGGCCCGGCAGGGGGTGGCCAGCCTGGCTGTTCCGGGCGTGATCAAGCAGCAGGACCTGGTCGCCAGTTGGCTCCGTTCGCAAAGGCGCCAGGATCAATTTGACCTGGGCCGCGATTTTCGGCTGCTTTATACTGCCGTTCCAGGGTTACGATTGCATTTGCCCGGACCAATGCAGTAACAGCCCTGATCTGGATGACTTGACCCTGGTGCCAGCAAAGGGCCTTTGGTTGTATGCTTTCGCGAACTGAGTATGCGCTGCTGGACAGCCATTGTCATCTGGATATTGCCATTGCAGCCGGCCATGATTTCGAGCAAATGTTACAGACCGCCCATCAGGCCGGCGTAGAGCAAATCCTGCAAATCGCTACCAATTATCGTTCTAGTTGCTGGAATCGTGATCTGGCCGCCCGCACTCTTTATGCGGAACGGGAATCGGCGATAGAAATCTATTGGACCGCGGGATTGCATCCCGAGGCCGTGGCTGAGGAGAATGACTTGCAAACGATCTTTGCAATCGCACGTAATCATCGTGACGCGCCGACTTTTTGGGGACTTGGTGAAACCGGTCTGGACTACTTTCACACGACCGACACGATTGCTCATCAAAAAAAAAGCCTGACGGCTCATCTGGAAATCGCCCGTGAGCTAGGTTTGCCAATTGTGCTGCACACCCGTGATGATCGTAGTTATCACCCGGATCGCACTGCCAGCGTGCAGGATGCCTTTGACATCTGCAAGCGCTACCCGGAAGTGAAAGGTGTGCTGCATTGTTTTACCTATACTGCAAAAGAAGCCCTGCCATTTGTGCGCGAATTAGGCTGGTTTGTTTCTTACAGCGGAGTGCTGACATTCAAAAGTGCACGGCCTGTCCAGGCAGGAGCTTGTGCCTTGCCTTTGGAAAATCTGCTCGTAGAAACGGATGCTCCCTATCTGGCCCCTGTTCCGTGGCGCGGCTTGCCCAATCAGCCGGCGTATGTGCGTTCGACAGCCGAATTCCTGGTCAACTTAAGGGTGGAGGCGTGCCAGGAAGATCCGGATCAGGTCTGGAGTCAGTTGACGCAGAATCAGGAACGCTTTTTGCGTCTGAAGGCCTCCTGATCAAGCGGGTGCCAGGGTCATGAACAAGACACTGTATCGCAGCCGATTGCTTGTTCTGGTGATTTGCGCCTTGTTTCTTGTCGCATTGGGACGCGTACTCTATTTGATGCAGACCACCCCGATTCCGGATGCTGCTGCAGAAAAACAATCTGTAATCCGTGGACGTATTGAGGATCGGCGCGGCATGCCGCTAGCGATTAGCGAAGGCGCCAGCATCATCGCCGTTGCGCCGGCCGAGGTCTATGATTCTGAACAAACAGCGGAGGTGTTGGCCAGATTCCTGCCATTACGTCAATCAGAAATACTTGAGCGAATGTACTACAACCAAAATCGTAAATATTTTTACTTGTACCGCCAGTTGGCCGATTTGCCGGCTGATCAGCTCATGGATCTCAGGCTACCGGGTGTCTATCGGGAGCGTCAAAACAAACGTTTGTACCCCAATCAAAGCCTTGCCAGCAATCTGCTCGGTTTTGTCGGACAGGACCAGCACAATGCTCTCGCTGGTCTGGAGCGCGACTATAATGATATTTTAATAACTGCTGATCCGGATTCAAGGCGTGGGCACACAATTCAGCTGGGCATCGACGCCCTGATCCAGTATCAAATGGAATTAAAACTGGGCGAGGCATTTGAGCGATCTCAGGCCCGGCGAGCGGCCGGTTTATTAATGGACATTCAAAGCGGCGAAATACTCGCCATGGCCAGTCTGCCGAATTTTAATCCCAATGAATACTATCGCAGCACTCCCTTTCAGCGGGGCAACTGGAATGTCCGCTTCAACTACGAGCCGGGCTCGACGGTCAAGGTCTTTATGGCTGCCATGCTGCTACAAAACAAGCTGGTACGGCCGGATGAAACTTTTTTTTGCGAGGGCGAACTGCAATTCGGCAATGCCAGTGTCAGCTGCAAGCATAATGGCCGCAAAGTCAGCCACGGTCATGTCCGTCTAGCCGACATCATCAGCAAGTCTTGCAATGTCGGCATTGTCAAGGCGATGCAGCGGATGCCCCGACCACAGTTATATGAAACGATGAGAGCGCTTGGATTTGGCAGTCTGACAGATGTTCTACCGCCCAATTCCGGTGAAACCGCGGGCTATTTTCCCGCTTTACAGAACTGGGTTCGATCGACCGGCTATTATACTCCGATTGGACAGGGCTTTAGCGTCACTCCGATTCAATTGTTACGCGCAGGCGCCAGTATTGCGAACGGGGGGACCCTGTTGCAGCCGGTGCTGGTGCGCCGCATTACCGGCGAGCAGGGCCGGGTGATCACAGAATCGTTGACCTGGCAGCGCGCCACCCCGTTCTCCGCGCGTACCGCCCGTTCCGTTATGAACATGATGGAAGGAGTTGTGCGACATGGAACCGGTCGGGCGGCTTTTTTGCCGGACATCCCGATCGCCGGCAAAACCGGAACAGGCGAGAAATCCAGCGCCCAGGGTTACCTGGGCAAGTATGTGGTATCATTTATGGGTTTTTTCCCGGCCGACAAGCCGCGGTATGGAATGCTGATCCTGTTTGATGAACCGTTAGGCAGTCATAGCGGTGGTTCCCTGGCAGCGCCTGTGTTTGGCAGCATTGTGCGTGCGATCCAGCCATATTTGCAAACCAGTCAAAAACAGAATTTAAGACAGCAGGAGCTGAAACCGTTACCCATTCATCCCCTGCGGATTAACCCGCGGCGCATACCCGATTTTCGGGGCTTGTCGGCGCGAGATTCGATTGAAATTTTATCTTCCTATTATGACATCCCCTACGAATTGCAAGGCAGTGGTTATGTGTATGACCAAAATCCGCCGGGCGGTAGCGCCAGTAGCGCTACAACGAAGATCACCCTGTATCTGGATTCTCTGTGAGGCCGGCTTGATAAAATCGAGTGGCGGCGGTTGCAATGCTGCGCATGTGCACGCCATCTGCCAGATCTGAACTGGCTAAGGGTCAATCCTGATGCTGCTGCTTTGGCTTTGCCCCTGGGGCCAGACAGGCAATACTCGCGTCAATGGTTTCCGGTCTTCAACTGGCTGGCCAAATTGAAAACCCGGTCATCGGGCCTGGCCATGCGGGGCTGCTTTGATTGGCAGCGCCTGCAAAGAACAACAGGCCCAGCGCCTGCCAGGCTAGCTCTGTCGCAGTTCCACTTGCCTGGGCTTGATTTTGCAAGGCGGCGATGCTGTTTGTGTTGTAATCACCGCTTTGGAAAGCCGGGCTTTGGATCAGGTCGAGTAAAAAGCTGATATTGGTTTTTAGTCCAGCGATGAAGTAGTTCTGCAGAGCCTGCTTCATTTTTTGAATCGCCGCGTCCCGGTTCGGGGCGTGTACAATCAACTTGGCAATCATGGGATCATAATAGATCGATACCGAATCCCCTTCCACAAATCCATGATCAATACGCACACCGACAGCATCCGGTGCAACGACCTTCAATAAGTGTCCCGCCTGGGGTAGAAACTGGTTCGAAGGATCTTCGGCGTAGATGCGCGCCTCAATGCTATGGCCCTGGCTACGCAAGTCAGCCGGTGCAAAGGACAGGGCCTGACCGGCAGCAATCCGGATTTGTTCCCCAACCAGGTCCAGACCACTAATCATTTCTGTGACCGGGTGCTCCACCTGCAGTCGGGTATTCATTTCCAGAAACCAGAACTCGGCCTGATCGGCGGAATAAATGAATTCGACCGTGCCCGCTCCGGTGTAAGCAACGCTTTCGGCAATGGCTATGGCCGTCCGGCACAGCCGGTCGCGGGTGGCGCTATCGACAATCGGACTGGGGCTTTCTTCGATGACTTTTTGATGGCGTCGTTGCATGCTGCACTCGCGCTCAAAAACATGGGTAGTGTTGCCGTGCATATCGGCCAGGATCTGTACCTCGATGTGCCGGGGATTTTGGATGTACTTTTCCAAAAACAGGGTGCCGTCGCCAAAGGCATTCTCGGCTTCCCGACGGGCGCTTGCAACGGCCGTCGCTAACTCACTGGCTGATTGAATCACCCGCAGTCCGCGACCACCGCCGCCGGCACTGGCCTTCAGCATGACCGGAAAACCAATCCGCTCTGCTTCTTGTTCTAATCGCTCCGTACTTTGATCCGGACCGTGATACCCGGGCACTACCGGCAAATTGTGCGCCTGCAGGTGGTTGCGCGCGCTGATTTTGTCGCCCATCAATCGCATCGCTGCCGGACCGGGTCCGATAAAGCGAATCTGGTTTTGCTCCAAAAGCTCGGCAAAATCAGCGTTCTCGGACAAAAAGCCGTAGCCTGGATGGACCGCGTCGACGCCCAGATCCAGGCAGGTCGCTAACAGTGCGCTTTGGTTCAAATAGGACTGGCTGGCCGGTGCCGGTCCAAGGCACACGGATTCATCTGCCCACCGGGTCCAGGGCAGGCCCCGATCAGCGGTTGAATAGACCGCCACAGTGTTGATCCCCATCTGACGGCAGGTGCGGATCACGCGCAGGGCGATCTCGCCCCGGTTGGCAATCAGGATTTTTCGTATGCTGGATTGCAAGTGCGGGTTTTACTCGGCTGGCTGCAGCGGCTGTCCATCTTGCCATTCCTGAGCTGGATGGACGGTTTCATCAGCGTAAGTATAGCGACCCTTGCCGTTGCGCTGATCATTCACGAACTGGCCCTCATATTGATCCTTGTTCGGATAGAGATAGACCCCCTTACCGTGCCGCTTGCCCTCCTGCCACTCACCGACATAGCTGGCACCGCTTTTCCAGTGATAGGCGCCGGTGCCATTGCGCTGTCCGTCTTTGAAGCCGCCTTTGTAGATGTCGCCGTTTGTCCAACGAAACAGGCCGGATCCAGTCTCACAGTCGCCGCTGGTACACTCATCCTTGCTCGGAGCCGGCATTTCCATCTCGCGGCTGCTGACTACAGAGCCGTCGGTTGTTGCATCGCTCGGTTCCTGACTGTCAGCCGAAGAGCACTGCCAGGCGAACACGGCGGCCAGAGAAAATGCGAATAGGAATTTATACTTTGCTTGCATGGCTCAAGAGTCAACGGAGCCGGTACTTTGGCAAGCCAAAAAGGTTTCGGCTGTCGTTCATGGACTGGACAAGCGCAGACCTTGCATCGCCTTACGGCGCATTTGCTGGATACGGCGGTTGAACTGATTGTTCCGAGTGCGTTCCTGGCTGATTAATTGCTGCAGGTTGTGAATCAGCTGCTGCCTATCCGCTGGCATGGACTGGATTCGTTTGTGTAGTCGGCGAGCTCCCTGGGGTTTGCGCCGTTCAAATTCGATTAATTCGCTGCGGGTCGCGCTGGTATACAGGAACAGGGCAGGGGTTTGATGGAACATACGCTCCATGACGATTTTCATCTGCCTTTGCTGCAAGCCTTGCTCTGCTGCTGCGGGATCAAGAGCAGTTACTGCTGTCTTGCTTTGATCCGTTTCGGAACTGCTTTCGGCTGCCGGGCTGCTGTCAGATTGCAATTGGACTGCTGCCCCCAGAATCGTACCCGATTCAGCATCAACAAGGCGCAGTTCCAGAGCCTTGTTCAGCAGAGCTCCAAAGACCAGGGTGTCGGCCCCGATCAGTTGCCCGATTCGGGGGGCAGTGTGGGCATCAATCAAACCACTTTGGGCATTGGCCTGCTCAGTCAGCACTTGTTCGGTTTTTGCTTTCTCAATGATAGTCACATCCGGGCATTTTGTCAAAGCGCTGATAAACAGGGCGGTGCTGAGTTTGGTCGCGCTGCTCTCTGTATCCTGTTCGTCCATGAATGGAAAAACGGCGATGTGTTTGTGGCTGCTTTCCTTCACCTTGCGGCACACAAATTCGCTGCCCGCCTTTTCCAGATCCCGGGCTGACAAGCCCGTCGAGACGATCAGAGGAAGGAGTAAAATCGGAATCAGCAAGCAGTTCCATAATAATGCGCCTGGAGTAATCCGGCGGTGCTCCGGGGTCTTGACACTGGAGAGTAGCATGACACACAGTCGCATCGGGCTGCAAAGTGTCAATCGATTGCTTCAGACGCTCTGCGCCAAGGTTGCATTATCAAGATAAAATCATGCGATAAATGCATTTAGGGTGAGGAGTGTGGCAGCAATGGTCTGCAGCGGCCGCTGCGGTGTCCGGGTTTAATCCCCGGCGAGAGGAGCAAAAAGATTAAAATCCGGATCGGGCAAGCGGTAGCTGCCGGGCCATAGATGCACAATACCCAGACTGGCCGCCCGGCCCCATTGCAATTGCGAACTGCCAATCAGGGTGTCCTGGGCGGGCCGGGTAACCGAATCGGTATCCGAATAAACAACGCTTAGACCCATCATGCGAAAGGCTTGCCAGCTTTGATCCGCCTGGCGCAGGCCACTCTGCAGTGTTTGAGCCGGCAGAAAAACATCCATTTGAAAGCCATCCTTGCGCCAGGTGATGAGGCTGCGGCTTTGTGGAATCGCTTTGTACTGATTCAGTAAATCATGCAGGACGGACGTCCGTTCCGGATTCACCAAAGCCCCCCATTGCAGCAGTCCTGTCTGCAATTCGGGGCCCGCGGTTGGTTTTGTTTGCCGGGATGATCGCTGCTCTTGGTCATACTCGTCAAAGATAGAGTAATAACCCCGGGGCCATAACCAGATTTCGATGTGATCGCAGGCCAGGGTCGTTTTTTCACAACGCACAAGCACATCGTCGCGAACGCGAATTCGTAAATACAAACCACCTGAATCCCATACACTAGCCAGTTCCAGGCTGCTGTCGGCGGGACCCTGCCATTGTCGGGCGCCGTGGATCAGCCACTGCGCCTGGTCAAAGCGATCCCGGGGGACCGCTTCCCATTCCGCCTCTGAAGGCCATGGACCGCCAGGGTTGCCCTGGCGTTGGTTGCTAAAGAGAAGCCCCAGTTGCCGCTCATCACGCCGGGCCAAACGATGCCTGAAATCAATTGTAGTGTCCATTTCAATGTCGGCGGTGACATGGTAATTGAGCAAACCCAGGCTGGCTAATACGAAGTGGTCGCCCTGCCAGGCGATCTCACGGCTATTGGCCCAGCGCCAGTTGGAGCCGCCGTGTGCGCTAAAACTGACACTATGCGGGTGCACCTGGAACTCGATGTCTGGCGGTCCGTAGACCCCGCCGCATAGATGGCAAGCGACCAGGTCCTTGAGATAGGCCAGGTGCAAGGAATCAGCTGGACCGCCGAGAGCAATCGCAATCCAGCGATTGGCATAGGCCAGTTTTTGCAAACGCTCATTTTGCCGGTCGAAATTATCTTCCTGCAGGGATCGATAGTCCAGCAGGGCGGCGCTGTCGGTATAGCCGTCATGATTCAGATCGGTCTGGCCAATTTGACTGACAATCAGCTCGCTTTGCAGTCCGGTCATTTCGCTTTGCGTGTTTACAAGCGCTAACAGCTTCGCACCGGCTTGTAGCGGGCTCGTCTGGAGCGGTCGCACCAACGCCAGGCAAAGCAGTAGACCGCCCGTAGAGATGATCTTGACTTTATGACAGCGCATTCTGCAGACCTGTCAGTTAGATCCAGCTTGACAATCGCTAATTTTTCGATCGTCGGCCGGTTTCTGATTCGGCAGCGATGGATTGTCATCGTTCTGGCCGATATGATGCAAAGGGAAAGAACACAAGGGGCTCGGGTCGGCCCTGGATGGCTATGCAAACCGGACATTCGCCGGAACACGCTCCAGGCTGCCGATGTCAGCCCGCAGAATACGCGCCCATCGCGGATAGCGGTCAAAATAGTATGTTATTGAGATTGAAAAAAATCAGCCTGCCAATCTATCCATATGGGAACAGGGTTTTTTTGGGTAGTCAGGCATGCCGTGTTTGAGTTTTTGGAGTCATGCAATCAAAAATAAGTCAATTGAATCAGCTTTCCGCGCGCATCTTGAATGAAGTGACGACATATTTGGCGGGCCAGGCCAATGAAAATGGCCGCATTTCCGTTGGCAAGATGGATGAAAATCAGACCGCGCATTACAATCTGGCATGGTACACGGCTGAAGTCCGGGTTTCGGAAAACCTGGCTACCTATGCCTTCGATAGCGCCCGCGGTACGGGGGAACTGGAACAGGATATGGCCTTTCTCTTTGCCGGCGAGACCCTGAACCGGTTGCGCTCCGAGGTTGCTGGCAAGCCCGCCGAATACGGTGTCAGCCCGCAAACCCAAAGCGAAATCTTTACGCCGGCAATCAATGCCATGATCCAGGAGGCGACCGGCTATGAGCGCTATAATCGAGTGGGTCAGGCGGCGCTGGAGGGTAATTTCGGGGCCCTGTCTCTGGATGAAGACCAGGTAATGCTGCGCGATACCTTTCGTCAATTTGCCGAGGACAAGGTGATTCCCAAGGCGGAGCACATTCACCGCACAGATGATATTATCCCGGACGATTTTTTGAGCGGCCTGGCCGAGCTGGGAGCATTCGGGCTATCCATTCCCGGCGAGTATGAGGGCTACATGGACGCCTATGGCAATGTCGGTATGATGGTTGTGACCGAAGAGCTGTCGCGCGGCAGTCTGGCGACAGCGGGATCACTGATTACGCGTCCGGAAATTTTAAGCAAGGCGATTATCAAGGGCGGCACGCCCGAGCAAAAGCAAAAATGGCTGCCCAAACTGGCTACGGGCGAGGTTTTCAACGCCGTTGCGGTGACCGAACCCAACTATGGCAGCGATGTGGCTGGTATGTCGGTCACTGCAGACAAGGTAGACGGCGGCTGGGTGATTAACGGTGTCAAGACATGGTGTACTTTTGCCGGTTATGCCGACGTGCTCCTGGTTCTGGCCCGCACGGAAAAAGATCCGGGGCTCAAGCATAAGGGCCTGTCGATCCTGTTGGCTGAAAAACCGCGCAGCAAGGAGCACAAATTCGAGCATACGCAGTCCGGGGGCGGCAAAATGGAAGGATCAGCCATCCCCACGATCGGTTATCGGGGCATGCACAGCTATGAGGTCAGTTTTGATAATTATTTTGTCCCGGATGAAAACCTGATTGGTGGCGAAGAAGGCCGCGGCAAGGGTTTTTATCTGCAAATGGCTGGCTTTGCCGGCGGTCGGATTCAAACGGCTGCGCGGGCCAATGGTGTGATGCAGGCCGCTTTGGAAGCCGCTGTGCGCTACTGCAACGAGCGCAAGGTATTTGGGAAAGAAATTGGTAAGTACCAGATTTCACTCTGGAAAGTGGCGCGCATGGCGATGATTATTCAGGCCTCGCGCCAGTTCTCGGCGCATGTCGCTCGCTTGATGGATCAAGGCCAGGGCGCCATGGAAGCGACCTTGATCAAATTCTATGCCTCCAAGATTGCCGAGTGGGTTACCCGCGAAGCCATGCAGCTGCACGGCGGCATGGGCTATGCCGAAGAATATGCCGTGTCGCGCTACTACGTGGACGCCCGGGTCTTCTCGATTTTTGAAGGAGCCGAAGAGGTGATGGCCCTGCGCGTTTGCGCCCGGGACCTGCTCGCTCAAGCACTGGGCGCGGCGAGCTGATAGTCCAGAAAAACGAAGACATTGTCACCGGCCGGAAAGGAGAAGGTGGCAATTTGCAGGCGGGTGTGATGATCAATGTAGGGATCGGAAATCACACCCGTTCCTGTTTTGCGCATAGCGGCCATATTGTGGACGAAAAAGGGGCGCCAGGCCCAGTTGAAGTCGCGGTAACTGCTGTCCGAGCTGATTTCTTTCGTCTCGCTAATCATGATGTTGGAGCTGATCTGGATGCCATTGCTGCGGCAGGCATACAGTCGCAAGACTCCCGGACCAAGCTGACGCGCCCATTGACCAAGAGTCTGATCCATTAGATCTTCATCATCGCTGGCTAGCGTAAAACCAGCGGCCTGGGTTTGCAGATGCTCATGCAAGTCGATCAAATCCTGCTGGATCGCAAACCGCTGGTCCATAACTGACTGCAGCGCTTTTGAAACCAGGGGCCGGAATTCCTGATCGTCCTGAAAATCTGCATCCCCCCGGCTGAACAAATAGCCCTGGACGAGTCCGCCACCGGCTTCGACTACCTTTGCCAGGTCGGATTCATCTTCCACGCCCTCGAACAGCACATGCATACCCAGCTCCTGGGAAAAGCGCGAGACGGTTTCGATTAAACGGAAGTATTCATAGCTGTCGCGACTCATGCGCAGCAAATGCATGCTCATTTTGACAATGTCCGGCTTGAAGTGGATCAATCGGTCAAAATCGCTGAAAGTAAAATCATCGATGGCAATCTTGCAGCCGTAGTTGCGGTACAGCTTGACAATCGGTTTTAGTTCGTTGATATGCTCCTTGATAATCGTCTCTGCGATTTCAATTACAATCCGTTCGCCCTTGATCTTGCGCTGCCGCAGATCTTCCAACAGCACGGGATGCACTCCCTCACGCAGGTTTTTTAGCATCCAAAGCGGATTTAAATTGAAAAAGATCAATTTGTTGGTTTCGCGCTGCAGACGCTTCAGGGCCTGGGAGCGGATGTTGCGATCGATACGAATTTTTTCCAGTTCCGAGAGGGCCGGGTCGATGAAGAACGAACCCAGGCTTTGCACCTGACCCGTGGGATCAATGTAGCGACCCAGCACTTCATAGCCGTATATTCTGGAATCGGACAGCGCAATAATCGGCTGGTAATGCGGGAAGGCTTGATCATAGATTGACATTTACAACCCTCAAACCCACTTTTTGGCTGACTGGTGTCGCTGTAAGTGTTTTTTAGTTCGATTGTAAAAAAAGATGGGTGTGATTCAGCAGGGACTCTTTTCCCAGATGTGGATCAGGCGCTCCAGGCGTCGGGTGGGCATTTCGGCGCGCAGCCGCAGGCGCTGTAGAATATCAGCGCACCGCGCCTGATCGCCCGAGCGAGCCAGATTGAGCGCCAGGTGATATAGCAGCACCAGATTATGCGGGTCACTGTGCAGGGCTTCGGTCAGTATGGCGCTAACCCGTTCGTGTTCGCCCTGGCGTAATGCTGATCGGGCCGCTTCCATCTGGCGACGCTGTATCCGGGAATCCGGAACTGGCGATTGCCGGGGACCCGGGCCGTGCCACAGTATGGAGAGCAGGGAAATATCGTCGGTCAGGCTGCCCAGCGTTAGCAGGGCCTGGTAGATGGCTTCGGCTTCACCCTGTCCCTCTTCGACGGCCTGAAAAAAGAGGCTTTCTTCGTTGTTCATTACCGTGGCCTGGTACGGCCGTTGCAGCTCGATATTTTCGCGTCCGTCCGAACCAAGGATCAGACGGTCGCCGGGTTGCATGCGAGCATAGTTCACGAAACGAGAGTGGTTTTGTTGCAATGGCAGACCCAGTTGCAGCAATTCTGCCTCTGCCGATCTGAAATTGGAGGCCCGGTTTCGGCGGTACAGCACAATGGCCGGATGCTGGCAATTGATCCAGAAGCAATCACCGGCGCTCAGATCCAGCAGCATCAGGCTAAGGGTGGCCATCATATTGCCTTCAAAACTCTGAAATACGGATTGGAGCTCCAGGTAGGCCTGGTGTAGCCAGGCTTCCGGTTCCTGGTGGGCGAAGCGATAATCGATGCGCGTATTCGCCAACCGGGCTCGAAAGACCGCGCCGATGACGATGGCGCCGCCGGCTCCTTGCATGGATTTGCCCATCGCATCCGCGCTCAGGGCAACCTGGTAAACCCGTTGCTGCAGCTCAATCGGCGCGCTGATTAACAGATCGCCGCCCAATTCTTCTTTCCATTTCAGATAGGCAAAGCGCTTGAATTGGCGCAAGGTGCTCGTCACCACGCAGCGCCGATCGTCGTTCTGGATCCAGTTGAGCGGTTTTGTGATCAGGGATGTTAGATAGTAGTCGCAGTCCTGGCGGTCTTTTAAGGCCTGGACCTGGCTGAGGGTTGCCTCCAGTTGCATGATGCGGTGTTTGACTTCGGTGTTAAGCTGATAATTCATGTGTTCCGATGCATCCCGTGCCGCAGTGAAGCGGCGGGCCAGGACAATCACCTCGGAAAGCACTAGCAGGATCAAACTGATGCGGGTCAGCGAAAGATCATGCCCAAACCAGAAAACTGCTGCCAGCATGTCATATAGGCCGGTCAATAGCATCGCACCGATACCAATCCCCAGCGGCCAAAGCTCGCTGGAGTGCGAGCGCCAGGCGCCCAGCAATAGGCGGATAACGCCAAAGAAGGCCAAAAACAGGCTCAAAAACCAAAAGGGATTGGTATAGGCCATGATTGCAGTGCTGATATCACGCGACCAAAAGGCGGTCATTGTACGTAAAGTTCCAATGAACAGGATCCAGTAACCAAAATACCAGATCCAGCGGCTAATTCGTTTCAGGACCAGATGGGTCGTGTTGACCACGAATAAAAACAGACTGACGTACATAGAACCATAGTACAGGAAGTCCCGCAGAACATACTGATCCTGGAAAAACAGGTCGCGCTCATAATTGAAGTGCGAACAAAAATAATGGAAGATGAGGCTACCCAAAAACAGGCCAAAGTACAGGAAGTCTTTTTCCGCTGGTCGCAGGGCAGCAATTAACAATAGAAAGCCGCTCAAACTGGCAAACACGGTAATGATGGCAAAAAAAAGCAGCTGATTATAATAATTACGCTTCAGTATGGTGGCGGCACTGCCCGCCTGGATCCAGGGCCCAAAAATATAGAAGGGCTGCTCGGGGTGGGACCGCAGCACAGCCGTCAGGCGCACAACCTGGTCCGACTCTATGGCCATTCCGACTGGACAAACGCTCAGGATGTGCCGAGAGCGCACCAATCGGTCCGGCGGTGCTTTGCTGGCCACCGCGCAGCTGGTCTGGTTGACAAAGAGCTCAATTTGTTCTGCCACCAGTCCCCAGAAAACGCTGAATTGCTGATCTTTGGCCAGACTGCCTTGCAGTTCGCTGCCCGATAGTTCCAGCTGCAGAGTCAGGGTCTCCTGGCCATCCTGGGTGCGGGCCTGATCATGGCGAAAGCGACCGGGCAGGAAAACGGTACTCGTGTCCGCATCCTTAGGTAATCCGTACCGTAACCAGTCCGCATGGAAGCCGGGCCGCAGGCGCCAATCGCGATTCAGGGAAAGCGTGGGTCCTTGCAAATCTGACCAGCAGCCAGTCAATGCGCAGCATAATACCAGGCTGCCATACCAACCGCCGCGTCCCGGGGTGGGTATCATGCGCTGTGCTCCCGGTGCTGTAGAGGCCTTGTCCGCATTCGCATTTATTCTTCCAGGGTGGCCCGATTCCGACCGGCTTGTTTGGATTTGTAAAGCAGGGCGTCCAGTCGTTTTAACAGGCTGTCTTTATCCTCCCCGGGATGCAGACGGCCGACCCCGATCGACAGAGTAACCGGGATGCCGCTGTCCTCGTAAGGGATGGGCTGTTCAGCGACAGCCGCCCGGATTTTTTCGGCTACAATGGCGGCCCCGGCTAGACTGGATTCGGGCAGCAATACCAGGAATTCCTCGCCACCAATGCGGGCCAGCGCGTCCGTTTTACGGATTAGCAGTCTCATGCGCGCAGCCACTTCCACGAGCACCGCATCGCCCGCCAGGTGGCCATGGGTATCATTGATTGCTTTAAAGTGATCCAGATCAAGCAGCAAGGCGCTCAATGGATGTGTGTATCGTCTGGCGCGTCCGATTTCCTGGTCCAGGATGGTGGTCATGGCATAACGATTGTGCAGACCGGTAAGTGAATCGGTCATGGCCAGTTTGGTCAGACGCTCATGATATTCACGTTTATGGAGGGCGGCGCTGAGGACTGCCACAGCCGTTGCCGATCGTTCCAGATCACGGGTCTGATAGCGTTCCCGGGCGAGTAAAAGCAAATAACCGCTGGCCTGGTTTTGGTCCTGAAACAGGGGCGCATATAGCACATGGCAGGGCGGCCAACCGGGCACCCACAGGTCTGGTTGGTCGCTGGCCCATAACCGGCTTTGATCCAGGTCCTTTTGTGTTGCAAGCATGTTTGTCAGATCAGCGGCGACCGGCACGGGTTTTGCCGGACCGGGACTTTGATTTTGCTGGTGCGTCCACGTTTGGGCATCTTGCTCCGCAGTACCGAAGCAATGCAGGATTGCCAGGTCCGCTGGAATCATTGTTGCTACACCAGCCAGGGCCTTTTCTGTGATGGCCTCCTGGCTCTCTGCGCTCAGCAGATCGGTCAAAATATGATTCACGGTATGATTAAAGCGCAAGGATTCGTAAAAAGGCTGGGGCGTTTTGTGGTCAAGGGCTGCAATGGTGGTAAAAATCCAGCGACTGGCTCCCTGCTGCCTGTCGGGGTCCTCAATGATTCTGGAGTGCATCAGATAAACGGACTGTGGGTCAGCAAAACGAATCAGCTCTTCGCTGGAGCGCACACTGCCGCGCAGTACACGCTGAAAAGGCAGGTTTTCAAATTCAATCATCTGACCGCTCTGATCCCGGGCAGCGAAAATGGGTGCGTCCAGCTGGCGGCCCAGAAGCTCGTCAATGCCGCGACCGAAAAGAGCGGCGGCGGCATGATTTAATCGCAGGATGATCCCCTTGTCATTTTGCAATATAAACGCTGCCGGGATAGTGCCGAAGATTTCATGAATCAGGTTTTCGCGTTGATCGATGGGCAAACCATTGAGCAAGCCGAGGCTGATATCGCGAAAGACCAGGATGGCGCCGTTGATTTTCGCGTTGCGTGTGACCGGAATGGCTGTCAGGATAAACTGCCGTTGTTGCCCATTCTTGTGCTGCAACACAAAACGATCGGTGACGATTAGCTCCCCGGCAAACAGATCGTCCAGAATACGAAAATTGGCGCCGGTTTCTGCCAGAATTTCTGCGAAGGCGCTGCTGCTTGCATCTGCCAGGTTATGACCCAACATGCGCCGCGCCTGGGGATTGACATGCCGGATTTTACGGTCGGCATCCAGCCAAACGAGACCATCGCTAATCGCATTTAATAAAAAATGCAAGGTCTCAATATTCTCTTCTCGAATTTGGAAGTGATGGTCAATTTCCGGGGCCGGCATGGATCCATAGACGCGCCTGGGCGCGTAGCACGAACACGGTGGGCATCACCGGCTTTTCAGCAATTCAAAATTGTTTTTTATTTTACGAGCACAGCCGCATTGAGGGACTGTCTTCGAAACCCCGGGACTATGCAGACATCAATCGAGATCATGGATACCACGCTGCGGGATGGTGAACAAACGGATGGAGTCAGCTTTTCTGTCTTTGAAAAAATGCATATTGCGCGCTACCTGCTCGAGCATTTGCATGTCGATCGCATTGAAATTGCAAGCGCGCGCGTGTCTGAAGGCGAGCGGCAATCGATCACCGAGGTGCTGGAGTGGGCCCGCTCCGCAACAATGGCAGAGCGTATCGAAATGCTCGGCTTTACTGACCATCGGGCTTCTGTCGACTGGATTCAATCCTGCGGCGGGCGGGTGATCAACCTCTTGACCAAGGGCTCCGAGAAACACTGCCGCGAACAATTAGGCAAGAATCTGACGGAGCATTTGCGCGACATCGAACAAACCGTGGCCTATGCCCGTGACCAGGAGATGACGGTGAATGTGTATCTCGAGGACTGGTCTAACGGCTACCTGAATTCGCGGGCCTATGTGCGCGAGTTGATCACAGCGGTGGCCGGCCTCGGTATCCGACGCCTGTTTTTACCAGATACGCTGGGCATTCTGTCGCCGGAGGAATGCTACGCCGGCATCAGTGACGCTGTGGATTACGCCGGCGGAGTGGCGCTTGAATTTCATGGGCATAACGATTATGGTCTGGCTGTGGCCAATTGCCTGAGCGCTGTCAGGGCTGGAGTGAGCGGTCTGCACGTGGCTGTTAATGGTCTGGGAGAGCGGGCGGGAAACTCCCCGTTAGAAGCGGTTGTTACGGCCTTGCACGACAAGTTGAAAGTGAAAACACGCATCAAAGAGAAGGCAATCATGGGCGCGTCCCGGCTGGTCGAAACCTTTAGCGGCAAACGCATTCAATCGAATCGCCCCATTGTGGGGCAGGATGTTTACACCCAAACCGCCGGTATTCATGCTGATGGCGACAAAAAGAATAATCTATATGCCAATCCCATCCTGCCCGAGCGCTTTGGTCGTAAACGGGTGTACGCCCTCGGGAAGCTGGCTGGCAAGGCCTCGGTCACAAACAACTTGCGCATGATGGGCTTGCAGCTTTCGGTCGAACGCGAGCAGGCTCTGCTGGACCGGGTCAAGGAATTGGGCGAAAAAAAGAAAAATGTGACCGCCGACGACCTGCCTTTTTTGATCCAGGACATGTTTGGCGCCGGCAATGCCCGCCAGATTGAAATCAGCGCGGCCCGGCTGACGACCGGACTGCATATGCGGCCTCACGCAGATATAGAAGTTCGTTATCGTGATCAGACCTGGCACAGCCGCAGCGAGGGTGATGGCGGTTACGACGCCTTTATGAACGCTCTGAAAAAAATTGCGCCGGACATGGGGCTGGTTTTACCGCGTTTGCTGGATTACGAGGTCCGTATACCGCCGGGCGGCAAGACCGACGCCCTGGTCGAGGCGATCATCTTGTGGGAATTCGAGAACAGGCCAAAAAACGCCGAAACATCGAGCGCGGGCAAGCTGTCCTCCCGGTCCCTCGAATCAAATTCAGTGGGCATGGAAGCTTTTATCCGCGAGGGACGCACAATGCGTACAATCGGCCTTTCTCCTGATCAAAACATTGCCGCGATCCGGGCCACAGAGAAAATGCTGAACGCTCTCGTGATGGCCGACTTGACTCTGGGCCAGGACTAGGCGCATCCTCCGGGTATGGCACGCAAGCAACGCTCCAACGGTCTGGAACCGATTGTATTGGCGGCTCACACGATCACGCATCTGGTGCGTGTCCTCCGCGAGGCCCTGTTCTGGTGGCCGACAGACAATCTGCGCGCGATTATCGGCCTGTTTCGTGACTTGCGCCATCCCGCCGGTATGTACTCCGAGATCAATATGCTGCATATCCACAGCTGGGCCGGTCTGCGCCGGTTGCTCTCGTATCTGTTGGAGGCCTTTTTATTGCCCTTTGGCCTGAAACGAAAACTAAAGAATATAAACAATATGGCGGGCTATCTGGATAGCCCGGATTTCCTGTTTGTTCCCGGCGATCCGGATTATCAGGACGAAGCCTGGTTTTTTGTGAACGGGGTTGCCAACGATCAAGACCTGGCCCTGCAAAGCGGCCATTACATTGCCAGCCTGTTTCGGCGCCCGCTCACCGTCGTCGCCAATCCGACCGGTGCAATTTTGCCGGATCTTTTGGCAGTGACTCTGCAAAAGGGTTTTCATACCATGAGTAGCAGCGGTCAGCGGTTGTACGAGCAGCTGCGCCGGGAATTACAGAATGAGCGCATCCAGCGGATCATTGTCCTGGCTCATTCGCAAGGAGCGGTCATCCTGGCACGGGTACTACACGCCTTGCAGTCAGAGGGCTCTCTGCCCCTGCAGCGGCTGGAATGTTATACCTTTGGCAATCCCGCCGACCGTATGCAGGCCGGATCAGGATTTGCAGCCAATCAGCAGCCCTGGCTGGAGCATTTTGCCAATCAAAAGGATCTGGTCGCCCGCCTGGGAGTAATCGCCTGGCGAGCTGTGGCACGCGGTGATATACAAATTGACGGTCGGATTTTTCTGGATGACCGCTATGGTCATTTTTTAAATGAGCACTATTTAAGCGGAATTGAGTTGCAGAGCTATCGATCGCAAGGATCCAGCAACTCGCAACCGCGGCTGTACGCCTATTTGAATGGTGGCCGGCCGGTATAATCACTTACATATAGTGAAAGAAATCATCTAATTGACAAAAGCGGCAGTATTGCTCAGCCTGCCGCAGCAAGCGTGGCAATATAGCGGGCGCTTTTGAGAAACATCCAGGATATGCGGATTCAGTTTGCAAAAGGATTCATATGTACATCCGCTTTGCTGTTGTCCCTTCTGTCAGTGAGCTGCGCTAGCAGTATCAGTCTGATCGCCAATATGGGGGACCATCACCATCCGCACGGACTGAATCTGCCTTTGGTCTTTGGCGGAACGCGAACAGATGTGCAGCTGTTTCGTGATGGCGAGTCACTGGTTCTGCTGGATCTGCCGTTTTCATTCGTTATGGATACAGTTCTGCTGCCGGTGACCATCCCCTGGGTCCTGCTACGCCAGTCTGGATCGAGTGACAGCCCCGTGAAATAATCCAGTCCAGCAATTTGCAGTTGTACATACGGAATTTTTTCCTGTATCGCTTTGTTGTTGGCCTTCTGGAATGGAAAATCGGCCTGGCCAGCGCAAATCTGCTCGACAAAACTATGTCTGCACCTACGCTGCGCCTGCGGCGCGCTTGAATCGAGCGTCTATGTCAGGGTGTTTCAGCCCGGCGGTGCTCTCGCCTGTGGCGACGGGTATGCCGATGTTTGAGGATGCGCTGCATTTCACTCTGTGGGTCGGAGGTTCGAATCCTCCACGGTCCAAATGGACTGTTAGCTCAGCGGTAGAGCGACAGACTCTAACTGGTAGCCCTTCGGGGTCAGGTTCGAATCCTGGCGGCTCGCAAGAGCAACCAACTTTTAATTGGTTTGGAAGCCGGGCACTTCCCTAAAAAGTCCGGGCAGCGGGGACTGCCTAAAAAACCCGCCGCGGTTCTGACGCTTCAGCCGGCGGTGCGGGCAACCGGCCGCGCGGCACCGAAAGGCAGACCCTGCAGGCTGGCAGATACCGCCGCTGCCCAACCGTCTCACCCGGAGCGGACGTACCTGGTGCGTTTGATCCGGGCCAGACAGTATCGGCCGGGGCTTAAGCCAGCCTCCGTTTACTGGACGGGAAGCCGGAGCCGCGGATTTTATACATTTCGCGCAGGTTTGGCAGTCCATACCAGCTGAGCGAGTCGTGACCGGGCGGCTGGCCGGCAGCAAAAGAGCAAGGCAGCATTGTAAGTATGAAACAAATAATCAGCATGGATCAGCGTGGTCTTTTATTTCGGGATGGAATGTTTCAAAAGATCCTGGGCCCTGGTCGATATTCCGTCGGTAATTTTTTGGGGCAGCGAACAATTGCAGTCTACAATGTCGCCGATGAATTTCTGCCACTACACAAGCTGGCTGTTTTACTCGAGCATCCCGCTCTAAAGCAAGCGTTGGATGTGATTGAAGTCGCAGACGATGAAATTGTGCTGCTCTACGAAGGCGGCAATTTCAAGCAGGCTTTGAAATCCGGCCTGCATGCTTTTTGGAAATCCGGGATCAAACGGGAATATAAATCATATAAAACGACCGATGTGGAACTGCCGCCGGCCATCAACAGTCAAATCCGCGATCACGAGGCCCTGAAGGCCGTGACGACCGTGACCGAAGTACCGTCTTTTGAACGCACGGTCTTGATCATCAACGGCCAGGTCGAGCGCCTGCTGGAACCGGGCAAATATTATTTTTGGCAGAGTCCGATCAATGTGCACACCAAATCCTATGATGTGCGTCAGCAGCAGATCGATCTATCCGGCCAGGAAATCATGACCAAAGACAAGGTCACCCTGCGTCTGAACCTGATGTGTCAGTACAGGGTCGTTGATCCGCTGGAGCTGTATAAAAATATCAAGGAATACAAAGAACAGCTGCATATTGTGCTGCAATTGATCCTGCGAGAATATGTCGGTAATCTGCATCTCGATGAGCTTTTGGAGCAAAAGGATCAAATCGGCGGCTTCGTGGTTGCCAGGCTGCGTGAACGCTGCCTGGGCTGGGGACTCGAGTTTCAAAGTGCCGGCATCAAGGACGTTATCCTGCCAGGCGAGATCAAAACAATTCTGGAACAAGTGCTGCAAGCCGAAAAACGGGCCCAGGCAAATATCATCCGCCGCCGCGAAGAAACCGCTTCGACGCGCAGCCTGCTGAATACGGCCAAATTGATGCAGGATAACCCGCTGCTTTTCAAGCTCAAGGAAATGGAGCATGTCGAAGCGATCAGCCAAAACATCACCCAGCTCAGCCTGAACAGCCCTGAGCCCCTGGGCGAGCAATTGGCCCGGCTCTTCGCCGCGCGCCAGCCGGTAGAGTAGGAAATTATCCATACAGCAAGATCCATGCGAACGGCCCGGGTTAGTTTTATTGTTTTACTACTCATGGCTATCAGCGGCTGTCTTTTAAAAGCGTCTCCTGACAGTTCCGGCCTGTATCCAGGGCCGCTTGGTTGTCAGCCGGATTTCCAGCAGGCGAAGAAGCACTTCTTTACTTTGACCCAATCGGAGCTGGATGCCAAACGTTGGTCAGCCTTTTTTCATGATCACCGGTTGCATAAGCCCGTCCGGACGCAAGCCCGGCTGTACTCAATCATGCATCAGGGCCGGTCTGGCTTTCTGGTTCATTTGCGCGAGGAGTTCTCTAATATTTATCCGGATCAGCAGGATTATACCCGGGAGGTGTTGATGATTTGCAATCAGCCTGCCTGCCAGGCTGCCAATCTGGACCTGTTGCTCTCGTCAAGTCACGGGGGAGTTTGGAACAGCTTTGTTGTCATGTCCCGGAATTACGATCTACGCTGGGAAGGTCACTACCAGCTTGGGCGTGCTGGCATCCATAGCTTAAGACAGGGTTGGTACCACTGTAAAAACGGCGCTCATTGCTTGCCTGTCCGCGAAGAAGAATTCAACCCCGATTTCGGTGACCCGCCGGTGCGGCGTAGTGCAGGCCGCTCTGTCCCGATGAGCGAAATAAGCGGGATGATCCCGGTGCAAAAGACATCTGCCTGGATTTTCCAGCCGTCGTTAATTCAGGATTTTCCGGCCTCAGCCTTTGCGGATCGATGGGGTGTCTGCCAACCCTGATTTGTTTGCCTGTAGGCCCAATCGGGCTGCGCTCTAATGCAAAACAGTGCTGTGGGCCAGATTTAAAAACCCGGCAGCATGCGGCTGGTCTCGCAACCCAGCCTTTCCAGCTGGTCGGAAGACCGAGCGCGCAGCCGCAAGCGCCGTCCGGGCCGCTGGACAGAATTTTTCCATCAAAGTGTACGGTGCCCCCGGGCTCAAAGACCCCAAAAAAGAGGTTGACTTTTTGAGTGATCGCACCTCTTTTGGTACTGTGCTCGTAGAGCACATTTTCGCATGAACACTCTTCCTGTTCCTCCTGGAATTTCCCCTCCAGGAGGAATTTTTTTTGGAAAAAGACAGGAATTTACAAATCCAATCACCGCCCGCCATCCCTTGCGGCCCCTTTGGGCTGGCCTGGTCTCCATTCTATCCTTGATTGCCCTGAGCGGGATTCAAGCGCAGGTCGAAAGCCCGGCTTCGGTCGATTCCAAACCGGTTGCGTCCTGGTCCTGGACCCCACAGTATCATCTGACCCTTCAAAGCGGGCTGGAAAACGGCGGCCTGGCATCCAGTCGGCGGGCCAGAAATCGGAGCCGTTTGTCGCATCAACCGGGTGCCGCAGTCCAGTACCATGATACCTCGGGCAACGATTGGACCGGAATGGCGACCTGGCATCTGGAGCATGACTATCAGTATTTTAATGCCTCCGAAAAACGGCAGTACACCAGTCAACGACTGGCTCAATTATGGCTTGATTGGCATTATGGTCCGTCGGCGAACACGGATGCGGTAATAGACCGCAAGGATGTACGGCTGATTGATTCATTGCCAGCTGAGGCATCGACCTGGCAAGCTCGTCTGGGACGCTCGGATTGGGCGGTGGATGACAAGGGTCTCTTGTTCAGCGGCCAGGCGCCAATGGCCTTGCTCGCCTGGCAAGGTTCTGTCCTCAATGGCGCCCGTTTATCCATAAAGTCCATTTTCAGCAGTATGGAGCGCCAGGATCGCATCCAGCGCGCATTGCCCCGCTCGCAAAAAGGCGTGGCCTGGCTCGCTCTAAGCCAGATTGGTCTATATGACAGGGATGGCGCCTGGCAGGCCCATCTGCTGTACGGGTATTATCGATCGTCGGGTCGAGCGGGCCGGCCGGATCTGACCCTGCCCGTGGTTCTACCCGACGATCGCACTGTGCATCTCACCCTGCCCACCGGTCAAAGCGCCCAAAGTGAGCGGGGGGTGCATTACTATGGCCTGGGCGGCGACTGGCATTCGCAGGGCTGGTTTTTGGACTGGCAGGGCTGGCTTAACCATGGCCAGCAGTACGAGATCGATCGTCTGGGTCATCATCAGTATTTTTTGAGCCAGGATATTCATGGCGGCCTGTTGCTGCTGGAGCTGGGTCTGGGATGGGGGAATACCACCATCGACAAAAAAAAATGTGCTGTCCCTGACCTGATTCGGGGGGCTTGCATCCAGAGGCCGGTGGGTCAGGGCGATTGGCAATTGTCGCTAGCTACGCTATACAGTACCCGCGACCATGAATCCAGCGATGGCCGCCTGAGTGGTTTTGGCAGCCTGCGACCGGCCCTCGGGGTGATGGGTGGGTCGGCCTCCATTCTCTTGACCGGTTTGGCGATCGAACCCAATCAATTGGCCCTGGCGAATGTGCAGCCCCAATCCAGCTTTCAGGAGGGCAATCAGTTACAGTTTAGCGAGCCGCGCACTTATCGTGACAATTCGGATCCGGCCGCGCCGGTGTATCGCAATGATGGCCTGCGCGTGGGAGGCGTGCGTTTGCGCATACCGATTTGGGCGGCCGTGCAGCTCGAACAAAGCTTGTTTCTCAATTACAGTGCCATGCGCTACGGTGATGCCGGCGAGGTGATCAGTGTGTGGCAGGGTGCCGGCATTGCCCTGGATCCGCTTTTCAACGGGAACGGGCAGCCTGATCTGAACTGGCTTTTAAGTCTGAGTCTGGCCTGGTATACGCCCTTTGCGCGCGAGATCAATCCGTTGACGCAGCAAAGTTTTCGGGCCCGATCGCGTTTTTACCGGCGCTTGCAATTCGGGCTGGTCTTTCAGATCTAGGTCCCGGGCCTTGAGCAGGCTACACCGGCCGATTGCTGCGGGCTAAGGACTGCTGCCCAAGCGCCGGAAGGGCCGGACCAGCACTGGCAGCAGCTCAGGCTGGTTTTTGCGGATTCGCTGTTGCCGGAATGCAAAAAACGCTTTTCAGAAGCGGGGTCACGGGGAAATCCTGTCGTTCAGGATTAAAAAATAGTCTGTAATCCCTGATGAAAGAACTAAAGGCGATCGAATTATCAATTAAACTACGGGCGACCCCGGCCCAGGTGTACCGAGCGCTGACATCCCAGAATGAGTTGCGCAAGTGGTGGGCGCCCAAGGTGATTATGTCGCGCAATATCGTGGCGCAGGAAGAAGATCGCTTGATGGAAATGCGCCTGATTCAGTCGGAAGCCAACGAGATGGTGCGCTATAGCTGGCGCGGACAGGAGTGGGAAAAAGACCGACCGACCACGGTGATCACTTTGCAGATTGAAGACCTGGGCGCCTCGCGCAGCAACACAGGCGAGGGCCTGCGCCTCAAGGTCTCACATGACGGCTGGACAGACAAGGACGAACGCGACTACCAGGCGGGAGTGTGGAAAAAAGCCTTGCAGGTCCTGAAAATGCTGTTGGCCGATAAGGATTATCGTCCCTGGTGGCAGGGAGTCGAGGCCCGCGGATCCTGGCGCCAGGTTAAGCTGGCAATTCTCAAGCCGGTCATTGAGAGCATTGAAAAAAAGCCGCCCATCAAACAATCCAAGCAAATCATTCAATCCGCCTGGCGCCTTTGCAATCAGCTGGATGCCTATGGCAACTGGTATATTAAAAACGACGATTCTGAATACCAGCTGCGCTATGAAAATATGCAGATATTCAGCGCCACTCCGGATGGACTGGTGACCCTGCATTGGCAGGACATCAAGCAACTGCTTGGGCCAGCCCTGGATGATGCGATCAATCGCTACATCGTCGAACAGGACCAGGATGTGAACCCGGGTAAGACCCAGATTCAGATGCCGATTCAAAAACTGCACCTGGATATCTGGATCGAATGGTGCCTCGATATTCTAACGATTGGCAGAGAGCGGCGGGCTGCCAAGTAAGCGCAAGTAGATGCAGCGTTCCTTTCTCAATAACACGGAACTAAGGCTGTATTATCGGACGCGGCCGCGAGGGCGCATCCTGGTGGCAAATCAATTTGATCACGAGGGTTCCTGGTATACCAGCGCCAGGCACGGCTTTGCCCTGCAGATGAGCTTTCAGGATCAAAGCCTGGGCATATTACTACGCCGCACCCGCCGTTCCGATGTGTGGTTAGAGTCCCTGGAACTGGCCCTGCGCACCAAAGCACCTGAGGGCGTCAGCCTGCACCCGGATCTGTCCAGCACGACCCGTTTTCAGATTTTTAAACAAGGCTATTTGGGGGCTTCGATCAGCAATAAAAAAGAGGCCCGGGACCGTAATGCCTGGTCGTACCATGAATCGTCCCATGCGCGCAACCCGGAACAACCGCTGACGCAAAGTTTGTATCAGACCAGTTGGCAGAAGTTGCTGCGCCGATTGCCTCCGCGCGGCTTTCTGTATTCGGATGGCATGATCATGCTCGAGGAATTGCTGGACGACGAACACCACGAGTGGGGCAGCGAAAAATCCAGTCCTCTAAAAAAACCGGTCCAGATCCTGTTTGCGGCCGGTCACGCCGGCCAACAGAGCGTGCGTTTTTTTGTAGAGCTGGATCCGCAGTCGGATTATCTCAAGGAATGGCGCGCCATTTGGGATTTTGGCGGCCGACTATTACCGGATCATGGCCGCTTGTCGCTGACCAGACTTGTCTGGCAGCTAGAGAATATCAAGACCCTGCAGAGCGCCCGCGAGAATCAACGCCAAAATCGGCGCATGGCGCCCTATGTGATCGGATCTTTTTATGAACAGCTGGGCCGAACGCATTACGCCCGGCCCGCCACACGCCGTTTATTACGGGCCTGGATCCCCGCCGCGGACAAACAATCGCGCTCGGCTGAATGGTTCGCTGCCAACCTGCAGAGTGCCAAAGACAAGGGCCTGGATCTGACCCATTTTATTGTGCCATCCTGCATCACCTGCAACCGCGCGGGCCTGCCCGTCAGTACGCATCCCGAAAAAAGCCTGAGTGAGATCGCCACCGCCATCCGTCAGTCCGGTTTCAAGCCCCTGATTCAGTTGCTGCCCTACCAGAGCAATCCAGCGTCGGTTTTTATCAAGGAGCATCCGGAACTGATCCTCAGGGACATTGAGTCCGATCGGCCCCTGCGGGTGAAAAATCCGAATACCGGTCACCTGGATTACGTGATTGATCCGACCCACCCGCGCTACCGCACCTGGATTCGGCTGGTGATCAATCACCTGATCGACCCGGAGATGTTTGACGGGATGTATCTCGATGGTTTGTACTTGCCCGCCCAACGAGGGGATTACTACAACAAACAAAGCAGCGGCGCTGGCCGCTTGCGTGAAAGCTTGCTTTGGTTTCGGCGCATTGCCGGTAAAAAAAGCACTATTGTGGCCGCTAATTGCCCGCTTTGGCCGGCCATCGGTCTGGTCGACGCCATGCAAATATCGGATTCATTCGGGTCCACCTGGCAGAGTACTCGTTTGCACCGTTTAATCGGCGGTCGCGACCGACCGGCTGTGCGCAAGGCCCTGATCAATGTTGTCAATCATAGCCTGATGCATAATCGCTTCTGGAAAAATACACCCGGTCCCTTGCGCCTCTTTGATACCAGTCTGAACGGCCGTCAGTTCCGCATGCTGGCCGCTATTACAGCCCTGAGCGGCAATGCGCTGCTCTTGTCCGATGACCTGAGTGAACTGGAGGGCCGCGAGCTGGAATTCTTGTTTCAAACCCTGGAAATCAATCGTGAATGTCACGGCTATCAACCAGTCCCCTTGCATATGATGAGCAGCCACTTCCCGCGTGGTCTCTGGAATCCGGCCGGTTATCTTGGTTTATGGAATCCCACCGAACATGCGGAGCGCGTCGAAATCCGGATCCCGGAAGGCCTGGCCATGAATGACCTGCGCAATCGCTTTAATCTCTGGGGCAAACACAAGGAACGGGTTGCCTGGCGCCTGGAACCGGATCGCTTTTCCGTTGCCCTCGCACCCTATGATACGATTGTGATTCGATTTTGAAGCAGATCGCTGCGGGCCAAAAATTAAGCGCAAAAGTCCGTTTTTGGCCGAAACAGAAGAATAAGGCACCTGCACAGGCCTTGATACGGGATAGATAGAGTATGGTAGACGGTTCACTTTCACAGGAAGAGATAGACCTGCTGTTGCAGGGCGCGGATTCAGACAGCATTAGCTCTGGCAGTTCCAGTGCGTCCATTGGCAGCTCGGCCGGACTGGGCGCCGATATGTCGCCGATCGAACAAGCTACCATCAGCGATATGATCACCCAGGCTCTTTCGAGCTCTGCCGAAGGCGTGGGCATGATGATCGGCAAGAACGTTCATCTGGGCGATCCCTATCCGGAAACGGTCAGCTTGAATCAACTGCAAGGCGAGTTGAACCAGCGCCAGGTGGCCTTTGTGCAAAACATCAGCGGTAGTTTGAGCGGTCAGCAGGCGATTTTTATTCCCATGCCCGATGTAATCCGGATTGCGGCCATTCCGATGGGCAACGAAGACACAGTCGATACGGAAGTCGAGCTGGATGAGGCGCAAAGCGCGACAGCGCGTGAATTGATCGGACCCATGGGTTACAATATGGCCACCCAGATGGCGGCCCGCACAGGAGTCAGCCTGACTCCGATGCCGGTGGAAACGCATATTTGCAACGGTGCGAATCCTTTTCCATTGCGATCACCGGACGCCTGGCTGAAAATTCAAATCCCTTTTAAAATTGAGGGTAGCGTCGACTCGCGTATGATTGTGGCCCTGCCGCTGGATCTGGCGGCCCGGGTCTACCAGGAACTGCAGAACAAATCCCGCGGCGCCCAGGTCAGCATGGAGAGCGAAGGCAGTATGCCCCAGCAGCCCACCGGCCCCTTGCCCGGGCAAACGGGTGTCAAGGATGTGAATTTTCCGAGTCTATCCACCCATGGCTCGGGTCCCCTGCAGCCGAACATGAATTTACTGCTGGATGTGCAAATGACGATGACGGTCGAACTGGGCCGCACCAAAATGTACATCAAGGATATTCTGGCCCTCGGCGAGGGTTCCATTATTGAGCTGGAAAAACTGGCCGGCGAGCCGGTCGACATGCTGGTCAACGGGAAACTGATCGCCAAGGGCGAGGTGGTGGTCATTGATGAAAACTTTGGCGTGCGGGTTACGGATATTGTCAAACCCATCGAGCGACTGAGTCCCTCGGCCGGCATGCGTTCCTAGTGCTGCTATTCACAGAGCTGCTGCTTGTTTTTGCGAGAGATGTATTTCTCTGGATTGGCGTTGGTTTTCTGCTCGCCCGGCTGCGCTGGTTGCAAGCATCGCATTTTAATTTCATATTGCAGTGGCTCGTCGTGCGGACACTCTTCCCATTGCTGATATTTAGTAATATTTGGCGTCATCTGACGATGGAGCAATTGCCATTGACCATCCTGCTGGCTGTCGCCGCCAGTGTCATGATTGTCATGGCGGCGCTGACGAGTATTGTCGTCTGCCGGGTATTTCGTCCCGCCTATCCCCGTATTTTTCAAGTTGCCGGCAGTCTGCACAACTATGGCTTTGCGGTCTACCCCCTGGTGCAGAGCCTGCTCGGAGCGGCCAGCTTGCCACTCGCATTTGTGTTTATTGTTACCTGCGATGTCTGGTTCTGGATCATCGGCAAGGGGCGCCTGACAGCTCATTGGGCGCAATCGGTTAACAATGAATTCCGCTTGCCGGTCCTGCGCGCAATTCTGTCGGCCCCGCTGGTCGCGGTAATTGCCGGGCTGCTATTTGTGATCAGCGGCTGGCGCGACGGCCTGGCCCTGGAGTTCCCGGCATGGTTGTCTGGCACGGCGCAAGCCGCAATTCCCATGGCGCTGATCTCGATCGGCGGGATCAGCCAGAATGCGTTGCGTAGTCAAACGCCGGCCATCACCAGATTGATTCAGCGCGATACCGTGTTGTTGCTGGGTTTGCGTCAGGTGCTGTTGCCATTGTGCTGGGGCGTGATTCTGGCGCTCATACCCTTAAAAAGCGAGGTGCGAGTGATCCTGGCGATTGAGGCGGTGATGCCCGCCAGTCTGGGGATTATTTTTCTTGTCAGTCTGTACACCCGGCCGCTATCTGCACCCCGGCTTGCAGCAACAGTAGCAGCAGATATCGCGTCGCAGACGGATTACCAGACCGGCTTGCAGTTCTGCACACGCTTTTCGCTGATTTCCAATCTGCTGGGATTGATTACTGTGCCGCTCTGGTTGAGCCTGGGGCTGTTGCTGTTTCAACTGGACTAAAGCATCATTGACTGACTGCCAGTTGTTTTGGACCGCTTTGACGAGCGCTGACTATTGATGCTGAAATCCAGCCGGATTGTGGGCGTTGGCCGGATCCGGGCGCACATAGATCGGGCTGAGTTGTGACCAATGGCCACTCGGCGCAATGCGAGACAGCTCGCGGGCGCAGGCGTTCAGGGCCTCGGCTGAATGGGCCGGCCAGGCCTGAATCTCAATACCGGGCGGCGAGTGGGCGATTCCTTTCTGTTGCGAGCCTTCCAATAATAACAATCCAGATCGCATGTGCATCTCTGTCAGGGCGGTCAGCTCCACATCCAGTATTTTGGGCTGGGCAGCTTGGGCGAGCAAGCTTTCCGGCGTGGCAAAATGTCGCGCATAGACTTTGTTTTGACGCGCATCCACTGCGACCCATACACCGCCCGACGGCCAGTCCAGGTGCTGCTTGTTGGCCTGGTGCCAATACTGCCAGGCCGGCAGGGCGAGACTGTCGATTCCAAATACCGGTATCTGCCATAGTTGAGCCAGATTACGAGCTGTGCTGACTCCGATCCGCACCCCGGTAAATGAACCTGGTCCCCGAGCAGCGCCAATCACATCCGGTTTTTGTATGTCAGCTTCTGTGAGCAATTCCTTGATCAGGATATGCAAATCCTGAAAGGCGCGCCGCGCCTCGCCGAGGTGTCTGTGCCAATGCATGGAACCCCGGCTCAGCACAATATCAAGCCAGCTTTGGGATGTGTCCAGAAACAGGACTGTCTCGTGTGTGATACTCATTTTGATTTATAATTCTAAAAGTCGGGCTTGACGTTTCTCACTCAGGGGCGCAGCGGCGTCCAGGCTCAGTTGCAAGCTGTAGACGGGTTTTTGATGGGCGAGCTTGCTAAAATACATCAGATCAGGACTATAGCGTTCGGGCCATTCCACCACCTGCAAAACGGATTGCTTTTCAAGAGGCAACGGATATCGTCCTTCCCAGCGATCCTGAAAGTCCAGCATTTCCAGCTCACCCGGGCTGGTCAGGCGGTACAAGTCGTAGTGCCACAGAAGCCAATGTTTTGACCGGTATTCGTTTAGTAAATTAAAGCTGGGGCTGTTGACGTTGTCCTCGATATCCAGAAAGCGGGCAATGTAGCGGGTCAAGGTAGTCTTGCCAACCCCCGGATCGCCCTGCAACAACAGGAGAATGTCGATCACGGGCACCGGACCGGGATCGAAAGGCGCTATGCGTTGCCAATGTTCCGGCCACTGTTCTTCCCGGGCGACCGTCCAGTTTGCTACCGCTTTCATCCTGTGTATTGCTCAGGGTCGTTGCATTGGCCTGCGAGTTGACTGCCGGCCCGGTCTGCCTTGCCTGTCTGGACCGGGCGACATGCCAGCTCGAGCGCGGCGCAGTCGGGAGCGATTTTGATGTCGCGTGGGGCGCGCTCCCGGGCGCCCTTGCGCTCCTTCAGCTTGATTGGCCGGGCGCTTGTTAAAAAAGCCCAATCGACCCCGGAACCAGTGGATCGGTGCAGATCGGGGGCCAGCAGAGGCGGATGCTGCGCCAGCCTGGTGATTGGAGCGTCGACGGAACGCGCCTGCCGGGCGACGGAAAGAGCGCGAATTCCCGGTCGGGTCCCCATATATGAGGCTTGAGGCGCTTTGAAAGGAGATCCAGACCACAATCAGAAAAAAAACCGTCAGCCGGATCAGCTGCTTTTGATCAAGCTCGTTTTTGGTAAACAACCAGCCTGGCGCGATCCATTCCATGAGCCAGTACCCCAGCAAAAAAAGCAGCAGGCAATGGATACTGAAAACGAGTGTATAAAGGATTTTCTTAAGCACTGGAAGGCCGGGCCTGGACAGGCACTTCGCTAATCCAAGCGCATGTCCGCGTAAAGGTCCCTCTCGCTGGATTAAATGTCAATTCTTTTGCCTCCAGCGCCATTCAGGTCGAATGCCATGCGCGAATGCTGCCGAACCGCCCAGCGCCGCGGCAAGCTGTGCTCACCTTGGGGTGCGTCCAGCCAAAGCCAATTTATAATGTCTTGACATTAAATTCGCATGTGGCAGTTATCACGGATGCGCATCCAGCTGGATCAAATCAAGGTTTCAAATCGTATTCGCAAGGATCTGGGCGATCTGGGCCCTTTAATCGATTCGCTGCGTCGGGTGGGTCAGTTGCAACCCATTTTAATCGATGGGGATAACCGTCTGATCTGCGGTTTTCGCCGTCTGGAAGCGGCCCGTCAGCTGGGTTGGGACAGTCTTGATACTCGTCAAATTGATATTGATTCCAAACATGATCTGCTTCTAATGGAAGCCGAAGAGAACACCGCTCGCAAGAATTTCAACCCGGCCGAGCTGGAACGGATTGATTTGCTTTTGAATCGGCATTCTCGCCGTGGTATTTTTTGGAAAATTTTTGCCTTCTTTTTAGATCTCCTGGATCGAATCTTCGGCCGCTAGGCTTGCTCGATCAAGCCGGCACAGCCTCCTTTAGCAGATATTCGAAGATAGACAGGGCTGCTTTGGCGCCTTCGCCCATCGCAGTAATAATCTGCTTGTAGGGCACAGTCGTAACATCGCCACAGGCAAAGATACCAGGCACACTGGTAGCGCAGCGGTCATTGATAATGATTTCTCCAAAGCGGTTGGTCTCTACAACTTCTTTTACAAACTGGCTATTGGGCACCAGACCAATCTGGATAAAAACACCGTCGATAGATAGCTGCTGCTGCTTCGCGCTGGCCCGGTCCGTGTAGAGCAGCTGGTTGACCGCGCCATTGGCAGTCTCGATTGCGTCTGTAGCAACATTGGTCATAACATCAATATTACCGCGTTCGTGCAGGCGGTCTTGCAAAACCTGATCGGCCTTGAGCTCCGGCAGAAACTCCAGTACAGTCACATGCTTGACAATGCCGGCCAGATCGAGAGCTGCTTCCACACCGGAATTACCACCACCGATCACAGCCACATGCTTGCCCTTGAAAAAGGGCCCGTCACAATGCGGACAATAAGCCACACCGCGGCCAATATTCTCTTTCTCACCGGGAACTCCCAGCTCCCGCCAGCGCGCGCCAGTGGCGATCGCAATTGCCCGAGCCTTGATCACAGCCCCGGTGTTCAGGGTAACCGTATGGATTGCACCGGGCTCGATCGTCCTGACCTGCAAGTGCTCTCGCAAGCGGACATTGTTTTTTTCCAGAAGACCGCGCAGAGATTCTGCCAGCTCGGGACCGGTAGTTTCGTGCAGGGCAATCAGGTTTTCAATTGCCATTGTATCCTTGACCTGCCCGCCAATCCGGTCGGCAACCAGAGCCACATCAAAACCCTTGCGGGCGGCATACACAGCAGCTGCTGCCCCGGCCGGGCCGCCCCCAATGACCAGCACGTCACATTCATCACTGCCCGCTTCTGGTTCGGCTCCATCATCTGCGGGTAGAACTTCCAGAATTTTAGCCAAAATTTGACCCGGATCCAGTTTGCCATCTGCGAAGCGTTCACCATTCAGGTAGACTGCCGGCACGCCCTGAATTCCCCGCTCGGCGATCAAATCCGGGTACAGGGCACCGTCAATCATTCGATTGTGAACCAGCGGATTCAGTAAGGCAAAACTATTCAGGGTTTGAACCACATCGGGACAGTTATGGCAGGATAACGAGACAATTGTCTCAAAACGCAGCTCGTTTTTGATCCGCTTTTGGATCAATGCGCTGATTTCTGCATCCAGCTTTGGTGCAACACCACCACACTGCAATATAGCCAGTATCAGGGAGCTGAACTCATGTCCACCGGGGATACCGCTGAATACAATTTCACCGCTGGATGTATTTTTTGGAGCCACCTGGAAGCTGATTGCATCCAGCTCCGCTGCCGATCCGGCAGCGAAATGGATTTGGGGTGTTATGCCGGCCAACTGATGCAGCATTCCCTCCAGCTCGGCTTTACGCTCATGACTGCCCGGACCGCTTTGTATGCGGACCGGACGCGTGATTTTTTGAAAGTAGTCTTGCAACTGACTCAGTGTCGCCTCATCTAACATAATTTACTCCTATAGCTTAAATAACTGCTGAAACATGCACCTTGATATTTAATAAATGATTACTACAAATGGTGCTCCTGCAAAAAGCAGGAACGCTCGCACAGGCACCGAAGCCAGGATGGCGGAGGTGCCGTCCCGCCTGTGGCGGGCCCGCGACAGGACGTCGCGGAAGGAATCGGGGCGGCGAAATGGCCGCAAAATACGCACGCCGGAAAAGACCATGAAGAGTTTTTGCAGGCGCGCCATAAATAGAATGCTTGCAGCCGCTGCTGAAGCAGCGACTGTTTTCGAAGAAACCCTAGATTTTACCCACGAGGTCAAGACCAGGCTTGAGGGTATCTGCTCCCGGATTCCATTTTGCCGGACACACTTCGCCGTCATGATCGGCGACATACTGAGCTGCCTGCACCTTGCGCACGAGCTCCTTTGCGTCACGGCCAATGCCGTTATCATGGATCTCAATAGTTTTGATCAGCCCATCCGGATTGACCACGAAAGTCCCGCGCAATGCCAGTCCTTCCTCCTCGATCATCACGTCAAAGCCACGGGTAATGGTTCCAGTCGGATCGCCCAGCATCGGGAATTTGATTTTTTTAATTGTTTCACTGGTATCGTGCCAAGCTTTGTGAGTAAAGTGGGTATCTGTAGAAACAGAGTATACTTCTGTGTTCAATTTTTGCAGCTCCGCATAGTGATCCGCAACATCACCCAGCTCAGTTGGACAAACAAAGGTAAAATCAGCCGGATAAAACATAAATACCGACCATTTACCTTTCACGTCCGCGCTCGAAATCGTTTTGAAATCTCCATTATGGAAAGCCTGGACTGAGAATTCAGGTATTGGTTTGTTAATCAGTGACATAAAGTCGCTCCTTTCATTGTTGCCTTGAATATAGCACACCAATGCAGATTTGTAAAATAAATTATGCCTATGCACCTATAGTTTTTATAAATGACGCTCCCGGCAAAGGGATATCCGGTCTGGCACAACGGTCCAGGCCAGGTTGGCCGGGCAGTAGCATTTGTTCGGCAAGGGCGATTGATTACAAGGCGCTGCTCTCAATGCCGATCACCTTCATGGCCTGCCTTTTTTGCAGCGAACGGGGAATCAAATCCTGGATTTGCGACTGAATCGCCTGGCGCGCCCTTGTCTTGTAAAAACCGCGCTGATACACCAGGCTAACCTCTCGGACTGGCCGGGGGGCCTTGAACCCGGCAACCTGGGGAGACTGTGCATCCACAGCCAAAAGGGGCATCAGGGTCATGCCGACACCGCTGTCAACCAGTCGCCTGATTGTTTCGATACTGCCGCATTCCAGCTGACCAGCGCTCTGGCTGTTGCACAGCTTGAGAGCCTGATGGCGGAAACAATGTTCCTCACCCAACAGGATTAATTCCTGGTCCTGGAAGTCTGCGGCCGTGAGATTGCGCCGACGCCCGCTCCAGGCGGGCGGCATATAAGCGACAAAGGGCTCGTAGTAGAGTGGTATTTCAATAATGTCCGACTGCTTGAGTGGCGTGGCCAGCACACCCAGGTCCAGTTCGCCGCGGCCCAGCTGGTTCAGAATCTGGGAAGTCGGAATTTCATGGATCCGAAAATCCATAGCGGGATAGTGTTCCCGCAAACGGGTAAACAAAGCTGGAACCAGGTAATAGGCAATTGTGGGAATGACCCCGATGGACAATGTGCCCTGCAGGCTATCTGCATTTTCGCGCACCAGCTCCAGCAGCCGATCCGCTTCCAGCAATACTGTGTGGGCTTGCTGAATCACCTCATCACCGAAAGAGGTGGGCACAACCGGGTTTTTCTTGCGGTCGAGCAACTGGGTACCCAATTCCTGTTCGAGCTTCTGGATCTGGAGCGACAGGGTCGGCTGGGCGACGTGGCAATCACGAGCGGCCCGGGCAAAGCTGCCCAAACGGGCCACAGTTACCAGGTATTTGAGTTGGGTAAGCGTCATGACGGCATCAGCCTGCAAGTAAAGCGCATGGGCTCTTTTGTCAAGCGTGGTGGATGCTATCGGATCCAGCGGGCCTGGCGCAGGGGCAGGAAAACCCAACCCTGGCCGGCAGAGCGGTCAATGGCCGCTGATTTCGTAGCGTTCCATCAATTGATCGTTTTGGTCATAGCGGCTGACAAACTCGCGACCGTCCGCGTGATAGCTGTGGACCCGGGTTTCAATCTCGCCCTGCAACTCCGGTCCCGGCGGCACTGTGGTATAGTTGTCTGCCGATTGCATGGCCGAACCGATCACCGAGGAAATGGTAAAGGTAGGCGCGCTCCAGTGCCGAATGGCAGTTGTCCCGGTTTGGCTGTAGCGGTTATCATGGGCCGTGCCGTCTGGATCCTGAATGGGGCCATAGGCATAATCAATTGCACTCAGCTCCTCCGTATGCGGTGTATCGGCACCGGCTGTCGAGGGAAACATGATGCAATTCGCGTACGATCCGGAGCAGGTATTGGCTCCGCCCGATTCGGCATGCCGCAGTCCCAGGCAGTGGCCGACCTCATGCGTAAAAACAGACTGCTTGTCCCCATCACTGGCACTGCTGGTTTGATAGCTGTCCAGCATGACCAGGGTTGTATCGACCAGCTGCCCGACGTTCCCGCCGGTGTAGTAGCGAGTAATACAAATACCGATTGTGCCGCCCGTCAAACTACAGCTACTGCCCTGCCAATTGGCCGGCACTCCGCGGGCGCTACAGCTTTCGTTAGCGACGGTCATCCAGTTGGGCGGATTCATCTGATAATTGGTATCGGTGCTGCGTTCACCGGAACGGACGCCCGTTTGTAATCCAATGTTCCAGGTAGTCAGGGCCGTTGTGGAACGGTCGACATAGTTCTGCACCGGTGCGGGATTGCGTTGGATATAGTAGAGCAAAAGCAGGAGCAGCAAAGTCTGATCGTCGTCACTCTTTGAGGCACACTGACTGGTTACAAGGCCCAAAATAAAAAATCCAAGCGCCAAACTAATCACTTTTTTATATATACGCTGCATCATTCGTTCGTCCCCCGGCTGCGTTCCATCGGTCGTTAATAGACCGTTATTGTCAAGAATTGTATTTCCGGGTAGCCTGGATTCCAGGACCGAATCGGTAGTACGTTTTTCTGTACTACACTATGCGGGGCCGTCTACTGTTGCCCGATCAGGCGCCGGAATTCGATTTCATCCACGATCTGAATACCCAATTGCTCGGCCTTTTGCAGCTTGCTGCCGGCCTTCTCGCCGGCCAATAAATGGGTTGTTTTGGAGCTGACCGCACTGACAACCTTGCCACCGCGACGCTCAATCTCCCGAGCGGCCAGATCACGCGGTTTATAGTGTTCAAAGGATCCGGTCACACACCAGTTCTGACCGGCCAAGCTGGGCTCCAGTGCTTCGGCGGCAGCAGTGCTAGTGGCCGTCATCTGCAAACCGGCTGC
>JAGRNA010000101.1 GCA_020441005.1 Leptospiraceae bacterium | reverse complement strand
TATTCTCGCCTTGGGATCCGCAGGTCGAGAGTAGCGCCAGCAGACCCAGGCCGCCAAGGAAAATCAGTTTGCCGTTAGTCTTCATTGGCCATCCACAGGTTGGTATTGGTTGCAGAATTAGCTGCATCCGATTGAGTATACCTGTCATTAAAATAAGCTAGCGCGTTTTGACAAGCAATAGAGATACCATCCCTGTATGTCTTTTATCGTTTCTGGCGATCTGGCTATGAGCCGGACCTGTGTCTGGGAAGTTCCTTTTGGCTATGCTGTTCTTCCCATTGCGCCACTTGTTGCCGCCAGGTCCTTCGGCGCTGCGCGCCTGAGCTCATCGCCGGGGTGTATCTGTACCAAAAGAGCTGGCCGGGGCTGCAATTGTAACCCATTGATGCTTCCGACCGGTCGTATTACGCTTGTCGGGCGGTCCAAAAAAAACAAGCATTTTGTTGTAAACAGAGCTGGCGCTGCGTCATATGACGATAACGGACTCGTGAAAACATGAGAGGGCATATAATGATTCCAGGGCGCCTGTTGACAGGGGTCTTTTGGCTGTTTTTGGCAGCTTGCGCAGCTGATATGCCGGAACCGGACTACATCTTGCAAGGCCTGATTATTCAGACGGCCCGGGCTAACCGATCGGATCTGCCAACCGAGACCGGCCAAACCACCCCCGTAACGCCCACCGTTACCCTGTACACTTTTAGCGGAGTGCAGCTTAATCTGGCAAGTAGCACCTTGACCGACAGCGGCTGGAGCCAGTGTTTCTCTGAAACCTACGACCATATTGGCACCACCATGGCCAGTATCAGTGCCCTATGTTCGAAATCGCGTATGTTGATGGCTTGTCGGGTAACAGGGAGCACCACCCTGACGGTGGCGGCGCATGCCTTGAAATCCGAGATCATGGTCGAAGATGCGAACAACGCAACGAGTTTCCATAGTGCCAACAATGTCAACTGGTACTACCATGCCACCGTTGAGTTGGCCTGGGGCTTTTTTAGCACGAATGATGCCAATGT
This sequence comes from Leptospiraceae bacterium, assembly GCA_020441005.1. Classification (GTDB taxonomy): domain Bacteria; phylum Spirochaetota; class Leptospiria; order Leptospirales; family Leptonemataceae; genus JAGRNA01. Next base: position 30,957 of record JAGRNA010000101.1, on the reverse strand, counting down.
GAACAACAGTTTCTGTGATTTGACCGGGACTTATCCGGATTACCGTATGTGCTGGCATACTTCAACTACTGCAGGATTAAAGGGCGGTTGGCGCTGCGGTGCTACCATCGGATTGAATTCCGATGCCACCTGGGAGCGGGTGATCTACCACGCCGACTAGAGTTCGTTTCGAAGGCAAATTTTCCGGTATTTGGATTGAATTCTTGCCGGGAAGGGCAAGTGCTGCCGATTAATATTTTATTATGATTGCTAAAGTCGCTTTCCTGATCAACAGTAGACTTGAGTATACGTTAAGTGCAACAAACCCCGGGTCTGTCAATCAGCTGCCGGTGCCGCCGGGGTTATCTGCAAAATCAGCTTGATGCGCACGGTCCGGCCGATCGCCAGTCGATCCGCCTGCAAAGGCAGATTAAAACTGATCCCAAAATCATAGCGATCGATTTCGGTCTCAGCAATAATACCCTGCTTGTAAACACCCCAGGCATCAGCCAAAGCCGGGAAGCGGCGGACCTGTAATTCCACACTGCGGCTGGTATCCCTGATTGTCAGATCGCCTTTCAAAACAAACTCGTCATTTGAAACGGTTGTTACTCCGCTGCTGCGGAATGTCATATCCGGAAAAAATTCACAGTCGAAAAAATCCGCTGAGCGCAGGTGGTTATCACGTGCGGAGACAAAGGTGTCGATGCTGCTGGTTTTAATAATCGCATTCAAGGCCGTCTCTTGCGGCCGGGTTTCATCATAACGAATATCCACTAGGTGTGCTCGAAAGATACCGCGCACACTGGTTGTCAAATAATCGATTTCAAAACCGATTTCCGTGTGATCGTTATCCGTTTCCCAGGCTGGCAGATTCACCGGCAAATCTCGAGTCAGAGCTGCCCGCCGGGCCGCCGGATTTTCAACGCTGCCTGTTTCGGCTGATTTCATTCTAGCGCTTCGCAGCTCATTGTTCACATCCAGGAACTCGTAAATTGGCTGCGCATGGCTGATGCCGCGCAGGCGGGCATGAAAGGTGCGGCCGATTTGAATTTGATCCCGTGTGAGCTGATAGATTCGATCCGTTATCAATACCCGCGATTGGACTTTTTTGTTCGCATGTTCGAGTCGGCTGGCAGTATTAACGGCATCACCGATGGCCGTATAATGCGCATTGTCCCGATGACCCAGACTGCCCAGAATTACCGGACCAGCACTGATCCCGATGCGGATATCAAATTCATGATCAAACTGTTCGCGTAAATAAACATTAAATGATTCCAGCTCCCGATTCATGGCAGACGCTGCCACGAGCGCATCCAGGCAGGCCGCATCAATGCTTTGGTCTTCAATACCAAAGAGCGCCATGATACTATCACCGATAAATTTATCGATATACCCCTGATTGGCGAGCACGATGTCACCCAAGCGGTTGAAGAAACGGTTCATGATATGAATCACGTCATAAGGCAGATTACGCTCGGTGAAGCTGGTAAATTTGGCCACATCGAGGAAAAAAACCACGATCTCTTTCTCGACTCCGGAACGCAGACGCGAAACCTCGGACCAGGCCAGCTGAATATCCTCTTCATCAAGCACCAGCCGCTTGACGACTACATCGCCTGACGGACGTGCCTGGCATGCCAGGCGGATATTCTCTGGCCAGCCTTTCAACGCCGCAATGCGTTTTTCAGCTTCACTGGGTGCACTCAGGTTTGCCGCCCCTTCAAGGACCCGCACCCGGCAGGTTGAACAACGGGCCGATCCGTAACATTCGTGAATATGGGGAATACCGTTTTCCAGGGCCAGTTCCAAAAGACTCTGATCGTCATTGGTATTGGAGATTACTCGATCCCCTTTGAAATCCACATTCATAATCAGAATTTTGCCCGGTCGGATCAGCCCGCAAGCACAATCCCGGCCGAAACGCTTTTCATATCAGATATCCCGGCGGCCTTGAGCCAGACAAAGATCACCGATGCTAACACGGCGGCAAGGAGGAATCGCCCAATACGGACCCGCCAGGATGGCTTGACGCAACGCAGCAATTTCATTGATTGCATGTATGATTACTTCCAATTCACCGGCACGTCGTCCCCTCTGGCCGGCCTTGATTGCAGCTGCATCCGTTAGCCTGGCGGGCTGTTCATCCTTCGGTGAAGATCCTTCCGGCTCGCATCTGGAACAGATTGCCTCATCGCCAAACTACAATCGTGAAAAAGAGCAGTTCCAGAATCGCCGGCCCGAACTGGTCGCAGCCATGCGGGAACGCATGAGTTTCTGGGGGATGACCTGGCAGTTTATGACCAGTGATGCAGTTAGCAAACCCGCTGAGGCCTTGCCGGAGGTCCACCCGGACATCAGCGCATTTATGAGTCCCGGCCAGGATGTGCGTTTTATCTGGCTGGGTCATTCGACAATTCTTGTCAATGTAGCCGGCAAAATCCTGTTGTTGGATCCGGTATTTTCGGACAATGCCGCCCCCGTGCCTTTCATGGTTTCCCGGTTTCAAAAACCGGCCATTTCCCTGACAAGCCTGCCGCCCATTGATTATGTGATCATCACTCATGACCATTATGATCATCTGGACCAGCAAAGTATTGAGTTTTTTAAAGACCAGCAGACCCGTTTTATCACCCCGCTCGGGGTCAGTTCCCATATAAAAAGCTGGGGCATCGACGCCGGCAGGCTGCATGAACTGGACTGGTGGCAGTCCTTACAGCTGGACGATCTGGAGTTGATCTGTACACCGGCGCAGCATTTTTCAGGCCGCACCGGTATGAACGGCAATAAAACTCTGTGGGCCTCCTGGGTGGTGCGGCGCGTCGGTCATAGCCTCTATTTTAGCGGGGACTCTGGTTATGACACGCATTTCCAGGAGATTGGCCGCCGCTATGGTCCATTCGATGTGGCCTTTGTGGAAAACGGCCAATACAATGAACGCTGGAAAGAAGTCCACATGATGCCGGCTGAAACCATCCAGGCAGTCCAGGATCTGCGCAGCCGGAAATTTGTCCCGATTCACTGGGGCATGTTTGTGCTGGCGTTGCACGACTGGTACGATCCGGTGGAACAAAGCGCAGCCTACGCCCAAAAAGCCGGAGTGGAAATGTTGACGCCGCTGTTGGGCCAGATTGTTTACACGCAGCGAGCTGGATATCTGGAACGCTGGTGGAGGCGTTACATGCCGTCCGCATTGCAGCCTGTTTCACCGGACTAGCGCAAGAAGAGTCAGCCTTTCACCTCTAGATTATTGATGAACGCAGTAGTGGCCAATAGAATTGCCACGGTCAAAGCCGAGCGAGTACCTTGTCTGGATTTAAGCTTTTGTAATTTGGGATCTGTTCCGGACGAAGTCTTTGAGCTTGATTGGTTAACGGAACTCTGGCTGCATTGCAATCAAATCCAGTATCTGCCAGCTAGTATGCAAAAGCTGCCGCATTTGGAAAATCTCGATTTATCGGCCAACCGCTTCGTGGAATTTCCGCGTAGTGTATTCTCTCTACCCCGCTTGCAAAACCTTGCAATGGCTTCGAACCAAATAAGCAGTTTACCGGAAGACATCGCCAGACTGCAGAATTTGCGCAGCCTGGACCTGGACACCAATTGCATAACTCGCATTCCAGACCAGATCAAGGGACTGCAGTTACTGGAGGAGTTAGGCCTTGCACGAAACCAGATCCGTGTTTTGCCGCCAGGTCTAGTAAAATTACAAAATTTGCGGAAATTGTTTTTAAGCGGCAATCAAATAGAAAGTATCCCGGAATTTCTAACCCGGCTGCCGCAATTGGCGTGTGTTTATCTGCATGCAAACCAGATCCGGACGAAGCCTGACTTTGCAATACCGGCCGGCCTCCGCCTGGCCTGGGCCGGCAATCCCTGTAGTGAGGGCTCACGCTGATTGACCCAGGCAACAGTCGAACAGGCGCATCAGCGCAGCAAATAAAGTCGGAAGGGAAAACTGTAATAGTACAGAATATGAGCCGCCTTTTTGCCCTTGAATTCATTGTAGATTTGGCGGCGCGTTTGAAACAGCGCGCTAAGTGGACTCTGGCCGCTTGCAAGGGCCCGAAAAAAATACACTATTGATTTGGTAGAAGAGTTGCCGGCTTCATTGCTGATGACTGGAGCCATATAATAGCTTGCGCCAGTTTCAGTTGCGGCGCTGATCATATCATGACTGATTCCCATTTGGCAGGAGTCCAGATACAAGAGCTTAAAGCTGCTCTCTTCCAGCTCGGCAGCCGTGATTTCATCGTCGTTCCAGTCCAGGGAATCGTCATCCTCATCGCCGTCCTTTTCCCAGGGAACTGTCACGCCCCCATGAGCGCTGAGCAAAAGAATGTCCGCCCTGGCACCATCCAGCACATCCACCGGTGTGCCTTTCATTTTGTGTAAACGGGCCTGCCTGTACATTTTTGCGGCCTGACCGGCGCCATTCTCGGGATCTGTATCCGGGTCGCGTAAAATCAGGGCGCTGGAGCGGGCACTGAAAACGGGCTGCTTGCGAGAGTGTATCGATTGCAAGGCGTAAGCCACCGGTTTTTGCAGATACAGGGGTTTTGAGCCCAGCGGCAATAAATCCAGCATATAATAAATGCGGCCTGGTGGCAGCACAAATAAAACGCACTCTGCACCCTGGATTTCAGCCTGGAAGGGACCTAGAATCTCGGCGCCCAAACGGTTCAGGCGCGCAGTAAAGGACTGTCCCAGAGACTCATTCGACTCCAAAGTCTGATAAATTTTTTTAAAATCCTGGTCGGCCTGGGTAATACGCAATTGGCTCAGAACCGGGCGGCCCTGGCCTGTGATCTGCAGGCGGGACTGCTGCTCCTGGATGCGTAGTTCCAGACAGGACTGCGCTTCCAGCCGGGTTCCAGCGAGCAGTGGTACCAGGGCCACCAGCAAGTAAACACTCAGGGAATACAGAGACTTCATCATACCATTGTGGCAACAGCAGTAACGCACACAAGCCGCAATTGCTTTTCTTCTTTAAGAGTCGGCCCCAAACAGCCTTTTAATTATTTTTACAAAAAAATGATGTAGTCAATCACAATGCAGAATCATGCCGACCTGGATGTCGGCTGCAACAGACTGGTAAATACGTTTGACAGGCAGACTGACAGGATTTCAATCTGGCTAGCGTCGTATCTGGCACCGCAGACGGTCGCAGCGACCTGTAGCTCATCAGATAAAACACTCCATGCAAGCCTGCCCATCCATTCACGACAATACCCGACCCCGGCTCTCCCTGGCCTGTAGGCGGAACTGGACACTGCCAAGTCCATGAATCTGGAAGCTACAGAAATATTCTTGAACGCTGCCGCTGAGGGCTACTGGCACCTGGATTCCGAGTGGCGCACGCTGACTGTTAACCGGACCCTGCAGCATGCCCTGGCGTTTCAGGCTGACGAGCTCGAACAAAAGAGTATCCAGGAATTGGTCGATCCAGACAGCCTGGCAATGATGCGCCAAAAGGCTGGTTTTAAAGATCATAATCCAGCCGATCAGTTCAGAATGCAGCTTTTCAAGAAAAATGGTGCCCGGTTGACTGCGCTGGTGGCCCTGCATCGGCTTGGTGACCGGCAAGCAAAAGCGGCGGGTTATCTATTGATTCTGTCTTTGGACGAATCCGCAAGCATTCTGCAGGCGGACGGCCCCGATCGATACCAGGCATTGATCGAAGAAACTGGCGATCGGTTTGTGGTATTTTCGCACACACCAGCGGGAAGGTTTACCTACGTCAGCAAGGGCAGCCTGGCGGTATTTGGTCATCCCGCGGCGGCGCTGATTGGCAGAAATTTTGCAGACCTGTTACATATAGAGGCTGACTCTCTCAAGGAAGCATGGCAGAATATCCGCCGGGCAGTTGAGCAGGGGATCGCAGTTGAGGATCACATTGTTCATTTTGAGCATCCCGTGAAGGGCCGGCGGACCCTGCAAATCAACGGACATCCGGTCCACGATAGCAGCGGCACTGTGACAGCGATAAACGGTGTGGTGGAAGATATCACCGAGCGCCGGCGCACATTTGAAAAGCTGGCCAGTAGTGAAAGCAAGTTTCGCAGCCTGATCGCAAATATTCCGCTGGCTCTGGGCCTGATGAATAACGCCGGCCATCTGGATTTCATCAACGCGGAATTCACCCGACTATTTGGCTACTCTGCTGCGGAGATCCCCACGATTGATGCATGGTATCTGAAGGCCTATCCAGACCCGGAATACCGCCAATTCATTGTCGATAAATGGAACCGGGTTGTGGCCGAATCAGTTGAGGAACAAACAACAATACCGCGTGAGCATTTACGGGTTACAAAAAAAGACGGCAGTACAGTTGATGTTTTGATCAGCGGCATCCTGCTTGAAACCGGTCTGTTAGCGGTATTTGAAGATCTCAGCGATCATATCCAAAAGGAGGAAGCCCTGGCCGCTGCCAAAGATGCTGCCGAAGCCGCCAACCGGGCCAAGAGCGCATTTCTGGCTTCCATGAGCCATGAAGTCCGCACGCCCTTGAATCCCATCATCAACCTGAGCCGCCTGCTATTGGAAAGCGATCTGGATGCTGAGCAGTTTAAATACGCCAGCTATGTGTATCAATCATCACAAATGCTGTTAGCGCTGCTCAATGACATTCTGGACCTGGCCAAGATTGAGGCCGGGAAAATGGATCTGAAACCGGCGCCTTTTAATCTGCACGCCGAAATGGAACAAATCCGCAGCTTGTTCGAACCACAATTCAAGGATAAGGGACTGCGTTTTGAACTGCTGCTGCCAGGCGTACCGGACCTGATTCTGACCGGAGACTCGCTACGGATCAAACAAATCGTAATCAATCTGATTTCCAATGCACTTAAATTTACCGAGCAAGGTCATGTTACTGTGCAGGTGGATTGTACACTGGAGTCAACAGAGACAGCTCATCTAAAGATTGCGGTCGAGGATTCTGGCTGTGGCATTCCACTTGATCAGCAGCAAAATATCTTTCAGAGCTTTGTGCAGGTAGAAACGACTCCGCAGCACCGCAATGACGGCACCGGGCTGGGGCTGTCCATCTGCCACCATCTGACGAACTTGATGGGCGGCCGCATTGCGGTCCACAGCAGTCCCTCACGGGGGAGCACATTTCGACTGGAGCTGCCTTTATCCTATGAACCTTCGCTCCAGGGCCTGCCGGCTGTTGACCCGGCGTTGACCGCGACCGGTGGAGAAACCCGGCAAGGAGCACGTATACTGCTCGTTGAAGACAATCAAGTCAATCAGTTGGTGGCCCGGACCATGCTGCAAAAGGCAGGGCACAGTGTTGAGATAGCCAACCACGGAGCCGAAGCACTGCGCATGCTAGAGAGCGCAGAGTACCAGGCGATTCTAATGGATATCGAGATGCCGGTGATGGACGGGCGGGAAACCCTGCAGCGCATCCGCCAGACTGCAGGCATTGATCAACAAATTCCGGTGATTGCAATGACCGCCCATGCCATGCGGGACTCTCGCGAGCACTTTCTGGCCGAGGGATTTACGGAATATCTGGCCAAGCCGATCAACAGAGCAGAACTGTTGCAACTAGTGCAGCAAGTTACCAGCAGAACGACTTGATTGGGAGCATATTGCTGCTTCCATTCGTAGCTGAACGTCGTTCCGGCGACTGGGCAGGTTTTACCACCCGTCACTGCATGAGACCGCCAGATGCTTACCCGATTAGCTCGCCGCCGCGACTGCTTCCGGGTTTTCGGCGGGCCGCTGCATACTGACCTGGGCTAGAATTTCAGTCCGCACATTGGCCGGAATTTCCTCATGTGCGAGGACTGCAAAATCACCGCTTGGAAACATGCGCTCTAACATATAGAAAACGCCGGAACGAATCGAGCGACTGCACAGGAATACGGGCCGGTAGCCCTGGCCGGCAATCTGTTGATAGGTTTTAGAGATCGATTCGCGAATGTTTTCGTAGATATCGGGGCGCAGTCCAATGATCTGCTGCCCGCTTTCCGGGTCGGTGCTGATACCTTCGCGCATATGGCGATCGATGCGCGGATCAATCGTAATGCACTCCAGGGTATTCTTGTCGTTCACATAATCGGTCACAATCTGGCGATGCAGTGCCTGACGGACGGCTTCGACCATGGAATTGAGATTGCTCTGTTTACCGGCCACGCTGGCCTCGTTGGAGATCGCTTCCAGGATGCGCGGCATGTTACGAATACTGACATGCTCCTTGAGCAGGCCCTGCAAGACTCCCTGAATCGTACCGTAACCGATTTTCTTTTCACTCAGCACTTCGTCCACGATGACCGGATTGTCCTCATGCACACTATCGATGATGCTTTTTACTTCCTGACGGCCCATGATATCGGAACTGTGTTCCTGAATCAGTTTGCTCAGGTGAGTGGCAATCACAGTCGCGCAGTCGACCACATCGTAACCAGCCGCCTCGGCATCGCTTTTCTGGTCCCGATCGATCCAAAGGGCGTTCAGATTATACGTTGGCTCTTTAAACGGCGTGAGTCCTTCCAGCTCCTCTTTGACTTTGCCGGTATCAATGGCCATCAGTTTGTCGGGCTCCAGGCTGGCGCTGCCAACGGTAGTGCCCTGGATCCGAATTTCATATACATTGGGATTTAAATTCATATTATCACGAATCCGCACGGGCGGCACAATCAGTCCGCTTTCCATGGCGAAGCGTTTACGCAGCCGCGCAATCTGATCCAAAAGGGTGCCATTGGCCTTGGGATCGACCAGTTGAATCAAATTGTAGCCGAATTCCACTTCCAGGGTTTCGGTCTTCAAGGTGCCATAATGTGTTTCCGGTTTGCGTTCCTCGCCTTGTTTGCTATCGGCTTCCTGCTTTTGAATCTCAGCCTTGTCTTTGAAGGCTCGTTCAATTCTGGTGCCAATAAAAATCAATAGCCCGCCGGTGGCAAATGTCGCCAGCATCGGAAAACCGGGGATCAGACCGGCCAGAATCATCGTGCCGCCAACAACATACAATATCCGGGACCGGGAAAAGAGCTGGCTTTTAATCTCTTCGATCATGCCGCCGTCGCTCACCGAGCGGGTCACAATCACACCGGTGGCCGTGGAAATCAAAAGCGCCGGAATCGTGGAGACCAGGCCGTCACCGATTGTAAAGCGCACATAAATGGCAAAAGCCTCGGTCAATGCTTCGCCGTGAAATACAGAGCCCACAATCAGGCCGCCCACAATATTGATGGCTACCATCACCAGTCCCAGGCGTACATCGCCCTGCACAAACTTCGAGGCACCATCCATCGCCCCGTAAAAACCCATTTCCTTTTGCAGCATTTCGCGCCGGCTGCGGGCTTCGGCCTCGCTGATATAACCGGCCTGCATATCGGTATCGATCGCCAGCTGCTTGCCGGGCATGGAATCCAGGGCAAAGCGCGCGGCGACTTCGGAAACCCGCGTCGCACCCTTGGTGATCACCAGGAACTGCACCAGGGTCAGGATCAGGAAGATAATGATCCCGACGGCAATACTGGCATTGGAATCCGTGCCCCCAACCACAAAGTTGCCAAAGGCCTGGATCAGGGCGGAGTCGGCTTGCTTGCCCTCGGACAGGATCATTCGCGTAGTGGAAACATTCACTGCGATGCGATACACAGTGGTGATCAAAAGCAGGGTCGGAAAAACAGAAAATTCCGCCGGGTTGCCGGCTGACATCGCCGTCAACAGGATCAGGACTCCCGTCACGAGTGAAATCGCGATCAGTCCATCCAGCACGCTGCCTGGCAAGGGGATAATAATCAGGGCGAGTACAAATATGACGCCCAGGCCCAGAGCGGCATCCGGATTACGCAGATATTTTTGTAAAAAAGCCCAAACTTCGTTCATAAGGCGGCCGTATCCCCTGAATTATGTCGCATTTGGGCAGATTCTAGACCGGATTGGATTTTTGTACAACATTTTTTTATCAAGAAGGCGTCCCAAAACCATTCATGGTATTTGGGACGCAGAACGCGATTTGAAAGCAAAGCTCCCAAATTGCTCACACCTTGCTCAATTTCGATAGCAATTTCGCCGGTGGCAACACGTCCTGTGTTGCAAAAAGCTGTTTTGGGACAGCCTCTAAATCTGAGTGCAGCGGTTTGCAAAGCATTGAAATCACAGTAGAGCACCTGGCCTGGAATAATAAAGCCGGCGCTAATGGAAATGCTCGACCCGGTTCCATGTAGCTGGTCCGGAAGAAAAACCGGCTCGGCAGATGTAGCCAGCGCTGATCGGGAGTAACGACAGAAAAGGTGCGAATAAGGGCTGAAGCCGTCCGGTCAGGTATTCAGGAATGAGCGGCGCAGCCTTTGTATATCAGCCGTGCGGGTCAAAAAAAAAGCGGAGCCCGAGACTCCGCTTTTGAACGCCAGACCGGGCCAGAACCCGGGCTGTGGCTGGTAATGCGCTTTAGACCTGTGGTCCGTGGGCTGTGAAATCAAACTCACTGGAGCCGTCCACATACTGCTTGAAGTTCTGTACAAACATACCGGCCAGCTTTTTGGCTTGCGCTTCAAAATCATCCCGGCTGTTCCAGCTGGCCCAGGGATGCAACAGTTCTGATTTCACAGCACCCATATGGTCCGGGATCTCCAGATTGAGCACATCATGGTGCGTGTAGTCGCTGTGATCCAGGGTGCCGTCAAAAATGCCGTCAATGATCGAGCGGGTCAGCTTGATCTTCATCCGTGAGCCGACTCCGTGCGGACCGCCGGCCCAACCGGTGTTCACTAAATAGGCCTTTGTGCCGTGCTTTTTCATTTTTTCACCTAGCAGACGCGCGTAGCGGGTTGGGTGCAGGGTCATGAAAGCGGCACCAAAACAGGCCGAGAAGGTTGCTGTCGGTTCAGTAATGCCGCGCTCGGTACCGGCGACCTTGGCAGTGTAACCGCTCAAGAAGTGATACATGGCCTGCTCCGGGCTCAAGCGAGCGACCGGGGGCAGTACGCCAAAGGCGTCACAGGTCAGAAAGATGATATTTTCGGGATGGTTGGCAACCCCGCTTTCCACTCGATTGGGGATATGGAAGATCGGATAACTGACGCGCGTATTCTCGGTCTTGGAATTGTCGGCGTAGTCGACCGAGTTGTCATCCAGCACGACCACGTTTTCAAGCAGGGCGTCGCGTTTGATAGCGTTATAGATCAGAGGCTCATCGTCCGGATTCAGGTTGATGGCCTTGGCATAGCAGCCGCCTTCCAGGTTCCAGATGCCTTCATCGTCCCAACCATGTTCATCATCGCCAATCAACGGTCGTTTGGGATCTGTAGAGAGGGTTGTCTTGCCGGTTCCTGACAGACCAAAAAACAACGCCGAGTCGCCCTTGTCTTTACCAACATTCGCGGAGCAGTGCATGGTCAGAATGCCTTCCAGCGGCTTGTAGAAGTTCATAACCGAGAAGATGCCTTTCTTCATTTCTCCGCCGTATTCCGTACCGCCAATGATGGCGATCTTTTTGCTCAAATGAAAGATCACAAAAACGTCCGAATTCAGGCCGTGTTCCTTGAATTTAGGATTGGCGGTGCCGCTGGCGTTGTAAATGGTAAATTCGGGTACAAAGCTGTCTAACTCGGAGTCCTGGGGCCGGATAAACATGTTGGTGCAAAAATGGTGCTGCCACGCCTTTTCGGTGATTACGCGCAGGCTCAGGCGGGTGCTCTGGCGCGCACCGGCATAGCCGTCGAAAACATAGAGCGGTTTGCCGGACAAATGATTCAGGCATTGCGCATGCAACTCATTAAAGATGTCTTCCGAGACGGGCTTGTTGATATTGCCCCACCAGATGTCCTTTTCGGCCTGGCCTTCTTTAACAATATATTTGTCTTTGGGTGAGCGACCGGTAAAAATACCGGTATCGACAGTCATGGCCCCTTGAGCGGTCAGGACGGTTTCATTGTTTTTTTGTTCGTGTTCAAAAATGTCATCGTAGCTCAAATTACGATAGATGGCCGGGCTGTTTTCAATCCCGGGAATACGTTCCATGGTTTTCATTTACTAGTCTCCTGTTCGTGTCCGATCTCAATCCGGATCGGCATCAGCGGATTGACCAAATCTAAATCCGGGTCCCAAAAATGCAAGCAGCTTGCCGGACGGTCAAATCCCCGCCGGGGTCCGGATGGTTCCAAACCCTGTAAAAAGCAGGCAATGCGCTCCGAGTAGGATTCGAACCTACGACCCCCGGATTCGAAGTCCGTTACTCTATCCAGCTGAGCTACCGGAGCGGCTTGCCTGACGCAAGGCTTTCGATTGGCCCCGGCTTGTCAAGTCCGAACCGGGCCCCAAACTGCCGGCAAATGTTTGACATCCAGGACCTGGGCCTCAAAGCTCCGCTACAATGCAACGCAGCTTGATAAATGACATTTTGAATCAGGGTACTGCCGGTCAGACCGTGCAGATTGGCGGCTGGCTGCGCACCCGTCGGGATTCCCGGGGCGGCTTTTCCTTTCTGGAAATCAGTGACGGATCGTGTATTCATACGCTGCAGGTGGTCGTCGATGCCAGTCTGGAAAATTACGAAAATGAAATTCTCAAATTGAAAACCGGTGCCGCCCTGATTGTGGAGGGGACCCTGAAGAATTCAGAAGGCAAGGGGCAGCGCCTGGAAATGCAGGCCGGTTCGGTGATGCAAACCGGTGTATCCAGCGACGAGTTTCCGATCCAGAAAAAGCGGCACAGTTTTGAGCACCTGCGGACGATGCAGCATCTGCGGCCACGCACAAATACCATTGCTGCGGTACTGCGGGTGCGTAGCAAGCTCAGCCACGCCATTCACTCTTTTTTTCAGCAGCGCAGTTTTCATTATATTCAAACCCCCATCATCACAGCGAGCGACTGCGAGGGAGCCGGCCATTTGTTTCAGGTTACAACCCTGCCGCCGGGCAGCCAGCGGCAGCCGGACGCAGATTTTTTTGGTTTGCCCACCTACCTGACGGTCAGCGGGCAACTGGAAGGCGAGGCCTGTGCGCTGGCTTTGGGTCAGATTTACACCTTTGGCCCCACTTTCCGGGCCGAGAATTCGAATACCTCCCGGCATTTGGCCGAGTTCTGGATGGTAGAACCAGAGGTGGCTTTCGCCCGTCTGGATCAAAATGCAGCTCTGGCAGAAGACTTCTTAAAGGCTGTTACCAGCTCGCTACTCGCCAGTTGCGCAGATGACCTGGCCTTCTTCAATCAGCGGATCGATTCCGGTGTACTGGAGCGCCTGCACAATCTCGTGGAGCAGCCCTTTGAGCGGATTACGTACTCGGAAGCAGTGCAGATTCTTGAATTAGCGGACATTCGCTTTGAATTTCCGGTGAAGTGGGGCAGTGATCTGCAGAGCGAGCATGAGCGCTATTTGTGTGAGACCCATTTCGGCGGCCCGGTCATTGTCACGGATTATCCGAAAGAAATTAAATCATTTTATATGCGGCTGAACGATGACGATAAAACGGTGGCCGCCATGGATGTGCTTGCTCCGGGCATCGGTGAAATTATCGGCGGCAGCGAACGCGAGGAGCGGCTGGATGTGCTGAGCAGCCGTATGCAGGCCAGCGGTCTGGATCCAGAGGAATATAGCTGGTACCTGGACTTGCGGCGTTATGGTTCTGCACCGCATAGCGGGTTCGGTTTGGGGCTGGATCGCTTTGTACAGTACATCACCGGTATGGAAAACATACGTGATGTGAGCGCCTTTCCGCGTACCCCCCGCCATGCCCGGGTGCACTCGGCCGTGCCAGGCGATCAGTTACGCTCCTGATCAACTCTTATTGATATGCGACCGGAAGGATTCCAGCAGCGCTGCGGATCCGGTGAACAATAGTTCGACCTTATCTTTTTCGATGTCATAGATGACCGGGGTTTTCAGGCTGTCTGTGAGCTCCTGATGACTCAATTGATCTGCTTCGCGCAGAAATGCATACCAGGCCGCCAGCACGACCTTTAGTTGAGCGATATCCTTGATCGGAATTGAAATGGCTTTGGAATTGGGCATGCGTCAGACTCGTCAGGCACATATTCACTGGACACCGGCCTGGATGGCAAGAAAAAACCGGTTACTTTAGATCTGTTACTTGCATTTTCAGATTCAGGAAACGGTCCCGGGCAGCGGGGCTCATGTTTGCCTGGAAGGCCTGATTTTGCTGGATCCAGTCGAGCTGTGCCTGGGCCGCTCTGAGACCAGCCGGGTCTTGCCGATCCAGATTGCATTGCGCGCTTTCCAGCAGATCGGCATGTAAATTGTCGTAATTTTTGTAACGCCAGGCCCTGGTATCCTGCAGCCACTCCTGGGTCAGGCTGAATTGATCTTCGGCGATGAAGGCCGCTACAGCCTGGGATGCCACCGCGCTAAAGCACTCGCTACTGGCCTCGCCGTCTGAATCCAGGGCTCCTTCCAGCAGCGCCACCGGGCTGCAAACCAGCGCCCCGATCAAAACCCCGCCGCTGACATAAAGCGCAGTTTCACCGACAGCGCTCAAGGCGGCTACCGAGTAGCTGCCCAGGCTACCCATGAAAACCCTGGCGTTTTCCCGCACTGCGGTGCTGTTTTTTTGACTTTCAAAACGCTGCTGTAAACCGCCGCAGTCGTCGGCTGCTGCACGCGGCAAAGGGGAGGCACTGCTGCATGCGGACGTCAGGATCACCAAAAAGGAGAGCATTAGCATAACCGCGTGTTTACATACAGCATGGATTCGGCTTACAGGTATCACCTGGTTCTATTCCCTGATCTGCCCCTGGGTCCGGCCGCCAGGCAGTCCGCGTACGGCAAGGCAGATATTGTTCGGCTATTGGACGCTAACAGCCAGCCTTTCATAGTAAAAAAACGGGCCGGTGATTTATTGAACAAGCGGGCAGACCCATAAAAAGAGCCGGCGGTTACAAATAAGCTTTGGTGAGCGTACCTTTATCTGGCGGGGCCTTGGCGGACTATTTGATAAAGATAAAGATCGGCCTGATGAAAATTACTGACTGCCATGAAGCGCCCGTCCGGGCTAACAGCAAGGCCGGTAGGGTAGGCACCGACCGGAATCGTCGCTACAATTTTCCACTCGGCCAGGGATAGTACCGAGACCTTATTGGACTGCCGTTGCGAGATATAGAGATGATCACCATCCACATCGAGGGCAATGGTATTTGGCCCACCGCCCACGGTCAGTCTTTTCAATATTCGATGCGTGCTCGTATCATAGAGATAGATCTGGCCCAGGCCGAGATTGCTGATCAGGGCAAGGCCGGAGTTGACGGCAACAATGTGTCTGGGAGAGCCGCCGGTGACGATCTTTTTGATTATTTTGTAATCAGCTTTGGCATCCAGTACAACAATCTGGCCGAGGCCGTCCGGCACGCCATAACACATGACGATCAGCTCTTGTCGATTGTTGTACAAGAGTCCCCGGGGATGCTTGCAAAATTCAGGAATACGGCGTTTAAACTGCAAGCTGTCCTGATCCAGGATACTGACACCGTCCAGCCACATACTGACTGCCCATACGCTTCCATCGGGAGCAGGTGCGATGATTTTGGGCATAAACCGAAAGCGAGCGTTTTTGAAATTGGCAACCGTATCTTCTTTGATGGGTATGCGCTTGAGAATTTGACGCTGCTTCAAGTCGAAGACATTGACTTCATCCCGAAACATGTCGGTATACAACAGGGTTCCTTTCCCGGTGACCAGACATTCAATTGCTGTCCGGGCTGGCTGCCGGTGCATCAGCTGCCCGGAAGGCAATTGGTATACCGCCAGACTGCCCGGAGTGAGGACTGGTCCCCCGCGGCCAGAGCCGTCATTCATGTTGGTGACATACATTTCTGTGCTGCTACTGTTAAAACAGATCTGTTTCGGCTGCTGCTCGGTGGGAATTTTTTTGATCAATTCCAGGCCTTGCCAGACCGCTGCCGGCTTCAAATCAGCTGCGTTCTGTGTTGGCCGCAATACCGTACACTGCGCGGCCAGCCCGGTAAAAAGCAGCAGGGCAGCGGTTGTCCGTCCGGGATGCAGAATTACATTGTTCATATAGCAGTTCCTGGGGTTACTGGATTCTCAGGCCCGACAGGTCTGATTGATCTATCAGCTCTGGCAGTCCGTGACAATGGGGCAAGGTTGGCTCCGTGTGATCCTGATCAGGGTATCACCTGCGCGTCAGTCGTTCTATAAAGACTGCTAACCTGGCTGAAACCATTGGCCTTGTCAATGGTGCCTGTTTTGAGGATCATACGGGTGCGCAGCCCGGGCGGCCCTGAGCGCAGCCAGCTTTGATAGCTGCCGAGGCTTTGGATATTATAATGGAAGCCCCGAGTTGTAGACAGTTCCGAGCCTGGTGCCCAGGGATAGTCCCAGCGGTCGACTGAAATGGTGCGGACAACGAGCGCTGTTTTGTCGCCCTGGATAGCCAGCCAGTTTTCGCGAAAGCTGCCGTCGAGATCAAAATACTCTTCTGCGTTAGAGAAGTAGATGGTCCGGATGGGCACTTGCATCAGAGCTGCCTGGTGGGCCACAGATTTGATCGTGATCGGACCGCGGATATCTCCCTGGCGGGCGATGATCCGTCCACCGATAGCGAGCCGCCGAATGTGATCATAGAGTTTTTGATCGTACAGCCAAAGGGCAAAATTGTATTTTTGGGTAACAATGTCGTCGTTGCGGAAGCGGCGCAGCTGATAGGGCCGGGACTTGCGAAAGGATTCGAGAATAAACGCCAGATCTTTTGCTTGTGCGTAGTGTTTACGGATCACGGCGAGGGCAGCTGTGTCGTTTTCCTTTTGCCAAAAGTAACGGAATTCAGTCGGAGTGGGCGATTCCTGGATAAAAGCCAGATTGGCCTTGTTAACTGCCACTACGATCCGCGTAAAATCAACCAGCCAGACCCATTCGGACCCAGCCCAGGCAGCCAGGCTCAGGTTTTGGCTGGAGCCCACGCCAATATAGCCGCCGCCGCGGTTCAACACATGCGGCCGAAAAAGATCCAGCCGGTCTTCGTTTGTAATTGTGGTGTCACCGGTATCCCAGCGTGTTTTTTGCAGGTCTTCCTGGCTCGTGTTTTCAAAATAGCCTTGCAGCTGCTTTTGATCCGGCGCGCTTTGACAGCTTCCTATGGCAGTCATCACCAACAAGCTTGTAATCAGTACTAATAAGGATTTTAAACTAATACAACGAACGCGAATCATGCCACCACAAACCGCGAATGTGCTGGTATGTCTATCAGGAATCGTTTTGTTCGCTGTACTTGCCTTGCAGCAGTTGAATCGCTTTTTGCAGGCGGTGAATTTGCAATTCATCATCCATCCGGGCTCGCAGGGCTAACAGGGTTTTTTCCATGTCGCTTAGCACATTGAGATAGTCCTTGCGGTTCCAGTCATGTTTTACCGCTATGCAGGAGTACAATTCGTTAAACAGTTCCTTGCGCAGCAGGATGCGACTGGTAAACCATGGTCCCAGGTGAGTGAAGGAATCTACCCAGTTGATAATCGCTTCATTCTGGCTGCCTCTGGGTTGGGCAGTTTCATATTCTTTCCAGGTATTTGTGTCGGTGGCCCGGCGGTTCGGGCTAAAATCAGGGTCGAGTGCGGCAGCTTTGTTGTCTGGCTCTGCGTCCAGCTTGTAGTGGATCTGGATTTGTTGCCAAACCCGGCTTTCAATTACCTTGAGAGCCCGGCTGGTGAGGGGTCTTTCCTCTAACTCGCGACCGGCAATCTCAATTGAATCCTGAAAACGCACGAAGTTTGCCAGATCCGAATGTGGGTAATCACTAATCCGCTCCCGTGCCAGGACGGGTATATTTTTGCGCATCAAGGGTGCGGGAAATTTTTTTAGAAACTCGGCTTCCAGCATTTTCATCGCCCGGCTGCGCAAACTGATAATCGTGGATCCGTCCAGCGGAACCAGGATGTGATTCAGATTTAATTGATCTTCATCGTATTCTTCGCCAAGTACATTGATCATCATCAGCTGCTGACATTGTACAGCCCAGCTGATAAGAAAATGCAGACGCTTCAAACTCAGGTGCATAAACTGACGAATGGAATGCGGGTTGCTCAGGTTTTTGAAAAAATCACGGGGATTGTCGGTTGATTTGTCCAGACATTTCGAGCGCACATGCCGGATCAATTCCTCCTTGAGACTGGAGTCCAGGCAGGCGCGTATGTCTTCGAGAGGTACTTTGGGCCAAACCTGATTGACAATCCATTCCCCTTCCAGCATAACTTGATCATTTCAGTGTAAACACAGGTTGCAAGCATTATTTACAAATTCATAAATGTAGTCGGTGGCAGGGGAACTGCTGCTTGACCACCTTCGGGCCTGGTCACTTTTGTCCGATTGTGAATTATTTATTGGATCTGTCTGATTTACAGAATCAATACTTTGCCATGCGCCATGGCAAAAGCGAAGCCAACGCAGCTGGTCTGGTGATTAGTGATCCGGCCATTGGGACCAGTGCTTATGGACTCACACCCGAGGGTCAAGACCAGGCGGCGAC
Organism: Leptospiraceae bacterium; assembly: GCA_020441005.1. Lineage (GTDB taxonomy): Bacteria > Spirochaetota > Leptospiria > Leptospirales > Leptonemataceae > JAGRNA01. The sequence continues at coordinate 12,523 of JAGRNA010000101.1, read as the reverse complement.
GTCCGCGGCTGCGGCAGTGCATTTGAACACGGATACCCTGATTGTCAGTTCAGATTTTTTACGTGCCAGACAGACGGCGGAAATTATGCACAGACAGTTGCAGCTAAAGCATCCCGTGCGCCTGTCTGTTGCTCTGCGGGAACGTTATTTCGGTGACTATGATCAAAAACCGGATCAGCACTACCAGGAAATCTGGGAGCAGGACCGGCTGGATGCGAATTGGTCCGGGCATAATGTGGAAAGTGCGTATGCTGTGATGGATCGGTCCTCGGGCCTGGTACTGGCTCTGGAGCGCGAGTTTCAGGGGCGTCAGATTGTATTGACTGCCCATGGCGATGTGCTGCAAATCTTGCAGGCAGCCTTTCAAAAGGTTTCGGCCAGCGCTCACCGCAGCCTGCCACATCTCAGTACGGCTGAAATTCGTGAGCTGCAGCTCCAGGCTGGAAAGCCCATGTAGACCAGGGCAGCTTGAATGGCTATGCAGGCAAATGCTGCCGGACATGGTTACGCATTTGAAGGGATGCGATTACCCCCTTCAGGTTGCACATGGCTCGATAATGGTTCCATTCCCAGGCAGATACTGGATACAGATTCCTGGACCACCGGACTATGGATCCGCATCCAAAACCGGATACCAATTGCAATCCGATCCAATTCTCCACCTGGTCAGCTTGATACTGACCTGTTGCTGAACCGGAGTCAGTTTTGGGGCCTGCTCAAGTTCAGCCAGGGTTTCCGGCGGCAGGTCCATTTTGTTTAGGCGGGCTGCCTGGCGCAGCAATTCTTCACGCTCCTTCACTTTGCGCCGGTCCCCGTTGTTCAATATCAATGTGAACATTTGCGTGGCGACTTCCGCACTATTTTTTTGCGCTGAAATCTGGATGTTCTGAATCCGGGGTTCTCTTTCGACAGCTGGATCAAAGTGGATGTTGCCGGCTAAAGTCTGGCGCGCATCGGCCAGGCGTTTATCGATTTGGGTTTGAATCTCATTTTCCTGCGCTTCTATTTTTTGATATAGAGCCTGGGCCTCCTGACGGGTTTGGTGCTCGGGCGGCAGAAACGATTGTAATGGCCGGGGCGATTTGTATTGTTGTACATGATTGGCAAGCTTGTCAAATTCGATGGCTCTTTTTTCCAGCAGGGCGTAGTGCTCCTGTAAAGCAAGATTACATCCGCGAATTGTCTGGTTCTGTGATTGAGCCAGGGCAGCCTGCAGCGATGCCTTGTCTTTGGGAAAAACGCGCTTTTCATCAATCAGACGAATGGCGGCATTTAGAAAGGCGATCCCTTTACGGCGATAATAGTCACAGCCTCCGCCATCTTGCGTACAGGTCGGTATTGTGTACAAGGATTCTTCCGTTATGCGTCCGAAGCCAAATTTGGCATCGGTTAACTGATAATAGAAGGTGGCATCTTCTATCCAGCCGAAGATGTTGCCATGAGCAAAATAGGCGGATCGACGCGCACCGGGGTCTAATAAGTCCTTCCCCAGAGCGGCAAAGTAGGTATCGACCCCCAGCAAGCCCAGCAGGGTCGGCACAATGTCTAGTTGCGAACTGATTCTACTATCAACAGACGGTTTGATTTTGCCCGGCCAATAAATAAGCAGTGGAATATTACGATCCTCATAGTAGTTCAAATAGCGATGATGGGTATGGTCTCCCATTATCAAAAAAACGGTATCGCGGCCATAATCAGACTGGAGAGCTTGCTGCAGGTACTGACCAAGCGCCCAATCGGAATAATGGTAGGAATTCAAAAACTCAAAGTCCCTGGTCTGCGGATCAAAAATATTAAAGCGCTTATCGGGAGTATCATACGGATAATGAGTGGATAGTGATTCAAATACTGCGAGGAATGGCTTGTCAGGATTCGGTCGGTCGCGCAGGGTTTCATGAAAGACTTCGTAAATGTCTTCGTCAAAATACCCCCAGCCTTTTTTATCGCGTTCGTAACGCTGCAAGGCATCCATGTATTGCATTCCGATCAGTGTATCAAAACCCCAACTTGGCAGGATCTGCTTCTTATTGGTGAATTCCAGCGGGCCGCCAGTTACAAAGTAGGTGTCGTAACCGTCTTCCTTCAGGATTTGCGGCAAGGGCCGGAATGTATTGAAGATATGTTGCGAACGAAACACCGTCAGACCGGGCTTGTCAGGCATGCCGGTCAGGATACCAAGTAAACCGTTGACCGTTCGACCGCCGGATGCCATGAAATGGTCATAGAAGCGCCCGCGTTTATAAAACTGATTAAAAAAAGGAGTAACTTCCTTGCCAGCGACCAATCCATCGCTAATGGGTTGCACAAATTTGCCCGTCCAGTTTTCCATGAGCAGAATGATTACATTCGGTTTTTTGGCCGGTTTACTTTTCACCACAGTCTTGCGCAGCAAAGGGAATTCTTCACTCACAAAGCGCGCGCCGGGGTAGGCAATCTCGCGGCGCGTCAGCCAGAGCGCCTCCTCCATGTCCATTTGCTTGTCTTTGGGAATGGAGTAGCTGCGTAAATCCACCAGCATGGTAAAAACGGGGTTCAGTCCGATGTTATTGGCGAAATCATTTTCACTGATCAAAGCCGTGCTAGGCCGCAGGATGCGATCCTGCAGACCGCCGCGCATCAGGATGATGCTAACGATCAGGAAAAGAATCAGGCGTGGAATGATAATTCGATAATTATTGCCGCGGGGGTAGTCATAGGATTGCAGAAATCGGCGGTAGATAAAATACATACCTGCCATGGCGGCCAAAAGCGCAATGGCTGCGCCCAATACAATGCCGGGGTTTTGGTAGAATGCCGATTTCAAAAGCAGACTGATATCTCCCAAAAAGGCAAAGCCCTCATAGCCCAGGTGTTTATTGGCATTTTCAAAATAAATCAGATCAGCGGACTCGTGCGCGATTAACCAGACGATTAGCACTAAAGGCCCGGTGGCCCAAAGCCGTCTATACCAGGTGAAGCGATTCAGAATTTCAATCCAGGATAACACAAAGAAGGGCATCAAAATTGTCGCCGCGGCAGCGATATCGAAGCGCAGGCCGATCAGAAATGCGCGCAGCAGGACATCCAGACCGGTATCCTCGAGGCGATAGGCGTAAATCAGGGTAAAAATCAGGCGAAAGCAGGATTGCAGGGCGATGAAAACACCCATATACTGCAAGAACAGACCGGCGGGGCCTCTGTTCGAATATATGAAAAATTTAGCTTTCTTCAATCTTTGGTACATCTGCTGGATACCGCTCCTTGTGTTGCTTAAATCGTTTGGCCCTGGTCTAGATAGAATAGATCGATTGCATGACAATCCGAAAAAGAAAAAAGGACCCGCCCTTGCTTCAGGTCCGTCCGGCAGCTCATCGAAGCGGCTGTCGGGCCTGCCCTGTCATCTGTTCAGGGATCAAAGGCCGCAGCGATCACATTTTATCCGGGGGCATTAGGCGATCTGTACCGCAGTCTGTAAAGGTTTTGAGGCCCAAAAGACTCATTTTGTCTGGACGGCAAACGCGGGCCATTAACTGTATGTTCAGTTGTGGGCCCATGCAAGCTACTCTCTGTCATTGTCCCGCTGTACAATGAGGCGGATTGCATTCAAATTTTTTTCCCGCAATTAGCAAGCGTTCTGTCCCGGCTGGACTGTGCACATGAGATCCTGCTGGTTAACGATGGTAGTCAGGATGAAACAGGGCAAGTCATTGATCGACTGTGCGCAGAATACCAAAATGGAAGGTCGATTCACCTGGCAAAAAACAAAGGCAAGGACGGAGCCGTTCAAATCGGCCTGGGGGCTGCCAGAGGCGATGCGGCGGTAATTATTGACGGGGACGGTCAACATCCGCCTGAGCTGGTGGCCCAAATGCTCGCTATTCGGGAGCAGGATGATGTCCCGATAGTGTCCGGCGTGAAAAGCAGGCCGACTGGTGCCGAAGAGCATGCCTGGATCTCATGGGCTTATCTGAATTTTTTTTCCTGGGTGACTGGAATTGATGTGAAGCATAGTACGGACTACAAGCTAGTGGACCGGGTTGTAATTGATAAAATAATGGAATTCCAGGGGAATTTTGTCTTCTTTCGGGCCCTGATCAAAAAATTCAATTTCGCGGAAAGGGAGCTTGCGTTTGTGGTGCAAAAAAGAGTCTCCGGCTCAACGCGCTGGAGTTTTCTGTCCTTGTTGCGTCTGGCTGTATCCAGTTTATGGATTCATCTACGCCTGCGCAAGCAGCTTGCGGCACAGGAACAGCGACCCAGTTCTGCCTGGTCGCCTGCCGGCTCCGCGCAGCGCCAGAATGGGTAGAATCCGATTTGGAAATTCAGCTCCATGCCGATGATTTGGGCCTGACCCCTGAAATCAATCGCGCGATTTTTGATTTGGCGGATCAGGGCCTTCTCGATTCCGTCAGTTTGATTGTGAATGGCCCTGTAATTGATGATGCTTTGCAGGGATTGCGGCAGCGCCCCTGGTTGCGCTGGAATCTGCATATCAATCTGGTCGAGGGCTGCCCTGTGTCCCCCATAGGCGACGTGCCCCTGCTAGTCGATGAGAGGGGCCAATTCCGCCATTCCTTCCTCGGGATTTTAATTCGATCCATGCCTGTTTACCGGCCCAGGCCGCAATTCCGTTTACAAATCGCAACCGAGATCCGCAATCAAATCCGTTTCGTTCAGCGTGAACTGTCACCAACCGCTTTACGGGTGGACAGTCACCAACACACGCATATTATACCGATGATAGCTTCCCTGGTGCACAGGTTGGCCCGCGCGAATCGAATGGAATACATTCGCGGCGTCCGTGATCTGATCGAACCGGGTCTGCGGGACTGGTATCGATTCTCTGCCTGGATGAATGCTGGCAAGAGCCTGCTCTTGCGAATATTGCAGTTTGGGAATGACCGCCGCCATTATGCATTTTGGAAGGGCGCTGCGGATGCGGATGACGCCCAGGAACGAATCATCGGAATTTTTCTGTCCGGCGGTATGAAGCTACCGGCCATAGCGCGGACCCTGGCACGGATTGACCGCCAGACAAAGGGCCAGGCAAAGGTTCTTTTGCTTTTTCATCCAGGGGATTATAGTGGTGGCGGCCCTGAGACTGTGACCCTGCAAGAGGGGCATCAATCGCAGTTCTTTGATTATTGCAGCCTGGCAGCCCGCAACCAGGAGTATCAAACGATGCTGTCTGCCGAGTTGCGGGTACTGCTTGCAGAATTCCGCGGCGCTTCGCAACGCAATTAATCAGGGCAGTTGAATGAGCAAATTCTGCCGGGCCGGGTTGGTTGTCAGCGGCTCCTCCAGCCAGGTGAGACAAGCCCCCGTGTCGGCGAACAGGTCATCCATGGTCTGGCGGTCAAAATCCAGCACGCGGGTGTTCTGGCGGGTTTGATGATAACTGGAAAAGCGGCAGCGCCATAGCAGTCCCAGGGCTCTGATGAGAAACCGACCGCGCCATGCCGTCAGGAGAAAACTGCCCATATCCGCGAAAAGGGTCGACTTGTCGGGCAAGTCGGCTAACAAGATTTTACCGCCGGGCAGCAAGTAGCGACTGGCCTGTAATACAGATTGTTTCACGTGGTCCAGATCAGGATAATACTGGAGTACACTGAGAAAAATAATGTGTGTAAAGCGCTCCTCGCCTAAAAAAGTGAAGTCTGTAAACCGATCTTTGGCGAGGGCAAACACCTTAACCTGCTCGTCAGTGTTGAACTTCTGTCTGCATATTTGGACATAGCGCCTGGAGGTGTCAGCAGCTACAATTTTTTTGACGCGGGGCAGCCAGTATTCCTCCAGATAACCCGGACCGCATCCAATATCGAGGACGATGCTATTGGCATCGATTTGCAATACAATACTTGCGCGGTTCGCAAATACTTTTGTACTCGTTGACATAAACGTATCGAAGATACGCGATTGCTCCCAGAATTCTGGCCAGTTCATGTCAAGGGTCCGTACCTGGTTTTTCAAGGAGAGTAATTTTTCGGTTAAAAATGGGTAGTTCGACGCTTTGCACACGCCGCCAGGTGGCCAGCCCGGCCTGCTCATGAAATTGTCTCGTCAGCTTACGGAGCTCTAACTCTTCACGGGGGGCACCGCCCAAATTCGTTGCGGCATTCGGTGCGGTGATCCAGTCTGCTGTGACTATCCAGTTTAGATCATCGAGGCGCGCCGGAAAAATTCTGATCTTTTTATGCAGGTAAATAAATCGAGCGTATTCTGGCAACGGTACTGCGATTTGATGATCGGCGGGAATTGTATCTGTGATTCTTTGGATCTGTAAAAAAGCCCGGCGGCGGGCCTGGAAGCCAGGGACTGTTGTACCCGACACCAGTTTCATGTTGCGCAACCAGGCCATTTCAGATGATTGCGTTACGCCCAAAAAAAGCACATTAACACTGCCGATCCAGGCTAGTCGTTTGAAATACCATAGCATATTCTGCGTAACAGGACTTTCTGCTTGCCGGGTGGTGGCATCCAGCCAACCCAGAAACAGAATCAGGACAATGGGCCAGGAATGATGCGAACGAAAGTCGATCGCGTAAGGCAGCCCGGACAGGGCAATGATGCCCAGTAACGGCAGGGCGACCAATGTCCAGGCCGAGCGCGCTAACCAGGGAAGAAAAGGTAGTAACATTATAAAATAATACCACAAACCGGCCGGGCCCAGCAGGCTATGCATCACCTGCAGCGGGTTTGCAATAATACTCAGCATCTTTTCCAATACTGTAGTGCCGGCAAAGGCGGGAAAAATATTGAAAACACTGACATCGTCAACAGCCGGGAAAAACACTCCTTTCACAAGGATGAAACTGAAGGCAAACTGACCAAGGGCGAGGCCGATGATGACCAGGCCTGTTTTGCGCGATGGAGCCTTTATGATTTGGTACAGACCGATGAACATCGTAATCATAAAGTAGTTTTCGCGCACCAAAGCAAGGCTGGCTAAAGCTAGCAGGGACCATTTTATTCTGGCATTGTGTTGAAAATAGACATGCGCGAGCAATAACGGAATAGCAAAAATATCAGGAAAAAAGCCCAGCTGAGCCGCTTGCATTCCGGGGAGCAATGGGAACACACACATGGCACAAAAGGCGTATAGCAGATTGGCTGTACGCCTTTTTACAATGAGGTAAACGAGCCCGGCGCTGATTGCAATACAGACGGTTGGAACCATTTGCAAAATCACATGCGGCTCAGGCACAAAGCGATAGAGCGGCCAAAAAATGTACAGGATAAAGTTTTGGTGAAAAGCCAGGGTGGGTAGACCGATTGGCGCATTTCGGGCATATTTTTCAATTCCGAATATCTCGATATACTGGATGCTGTTGATCAACCGACCCTGGTTTGCCAGATTCAGCAGGCTTTCATGAAAAATGGGAAAGTCCATGCTCATTGCACCGGCGCCATGCACTAACACCAAAATGCGAGCCAGGTCCAGAGCAGTTGCGGCAAACAGCATCAAGGCAGCTGCGCGCGGTCCTCTACGCTGATCGGCGAGCAGCTTGATCAACGGATGACTGCTGGTTGCCTGGCCCTGAAGCGGTAGCAGGGTGAAAAAGCGGGCCAGCAGGAACAGGCCGCAGCTGATAGCCAGGAGCGACGATATTCGGTGCAAAAATTGCAAGGCCGGCGCGGTCACTGTCTGGTTCACCAGCGTGGAAATAAACACTATCAATAGTAAACCTCCGGCGAGGTTCAATGCCAGCTGCAGGCCTCGTCCGACTAGCGCTTGATATACAGGCCACCTGGCGGAAATAGCAGCCTGTCTGGTCTTACTTAACAGCTTTGCTTTCATGTGTCAGCCGCCGCCAAAGCGAGATTTCGGTACCGTCATATTCCTTATAAGAATCCATTTTTTGCCATTCTAGCCGGTGGGGACCCGAAAAGTAGCTTGCGTCCAGTTGCTGCGCAACCAGAAATTCAGACCATAGGTGCGGATCCTTCATTCTGGCAGACGGCCATTGGGCACGAATGATGTAGTTGAATGTATGGACCTTTCTGGGAAAGATCACCGCCGGCGCGTTGCGAGTCAGCGCTGCAAGCCAATTGCGACGCGCCCGCAGGTCAATTGCCACACCCTCATGCGCTGGAATTTGCTGTTGCAATCTTTGGGTTGCTTTCATGAATAGATGTTCTTCGATGACTTGCCGCTGGCCGCTCATACCGCGGGCAATCAGTGTGCTAAAACTGATATTTGATTCAAACGGCGGTCTGAACAGCAGGCTATTCTGGCTCATGAGGCCGCAGATAGCCAGTCCGATCCATAAATGCCGATAGCGGGGATGATGCTTCAGGTGTAACAACCAGTAATAATATATTATGATCAATAGCGGCCAGGAGTAATGCAAATGCGCCTGGATGCTTGTGTTCAGACCGCTTAGCGCATATATGCCAGCAACAGGCAATACTATCAACACAGACCTGGTTTTGCAAAGCGGGAAAAAAGGACCTAACAAGGCCGCCAAATAGAGCAGCACGGTCGGACGTAGAGCGTAGCTTATTGTAAACCATGGTCGCGACAGCATTGTTTGCACAATAGAAACGGGTTGGTCTCCGAAGGCATGGAACAAGGCCAGGGCCGAAAGCGCTCCCTGTCGGGACGCAAACAAGGCTGGATATACCAGAATGGCAAAAACCCCGTAAACAGCGCTGAATGCGAACGCAACAAGTGCAAACCTGCGGTAGCGCTGCTCGGCCATCAACATCGCGCTCAAGAGGCATGCGATGATACTGTAATCCTCACGAATGAACAGAAACAAAAGCAGCATACAACCGGCACCAATCCAGCGCCTGGATTCCAGGAGGACAAAGAAGTACGTCAATACCGGGATTGCAAAAACGGCCGGCATGAAACCGGCTGTGGCCTGACTAAGACCAGGCAGTAGCAGAAATACAATAAAAAGGATCCCTCGCCAGAGGGGTTGCGAGAAATGGCGTCGTACTAAAAGCCAAATCCCCGGCAGGGCGCCAAGCGCGATGATAACTGCCAGAACCTGCAACACAACCGGGTGCCGGTAGAAAGCCAGGCAGAAGGCGGGTAGTACCAGAATGAAATTACGGTGAAAGGTAAATCCAGGCAGGATTGCCGGGGCCTGCGCATAATCCTGTAGCCCCGCTAACTGGATGTGCTGGATGGCGTTCGTGAATGGCTCTCCCCTGAGCAAACTCAGACAGCCTTCAAAAAAAATGGCCAAATCGACGGTGGCCATCCCGGCATAACAGGTAACCCAGATGGCGCGGGCCAGATGCACGCAAACGAAGCATAGAGCGATCATGAGCGTGATCGGGCCGACCATACCAGAGAGTGCTTTGAGTGCCTTGGATAGATTCACTTGAAAGATTTATAACCGGAGCCTGTGTGACAGTTCATGGCCGCCTGACAGCTGCCAGGCAAATGCAAGGTGCCCGGTATCGGAATAATTCTTGCCAATCAGATTTCGCCAGAAAACGTTTCCAGGCGCGAGCAAAGGCAGAGTATCTTTATGCAGCAAAGGTTGTCAAGCACGGATTTAGCCATGCTGGAATTGTATCGCGAGCAATTAAGGCGTCAGGGCGCGCTTGCCTATCAGGTTCAGGGCACGAGTATGTATCCATTACTGCAGCAAGGAGATCGGTTGTTCGTTACCAGTTCGGGGTCTGAGCCCGCCCCCGGTGCGATTCTCGTCTATTGGGATCCATACCAACAGGCCCTGGTGGCCCATCGCTATTTGTTTGCAACTACCGATCACCTGTTTTTGATTTGCAAGGGTGATAACACCATACGAAGTGATGCTCCGGTTTTGCGGGAACAAATACTGGGGCAACTGGAATTACTGTCGGATGATCTTTGGCTGACCAGGATAGTCAGCGCCATTTCTCGCAGCCAGGCGCGCTTCCCTGGGCAGCCCCGCGACGGGAATCGAAGCGCTCTTTTGGCGCGCATTTTTTTTGGCCTGACGCGCAGAATGATCTGGATACTACTTGGCCTGATGCGTAAACGGTGCCGGCCGCATCTAACAGGTCATACTGATCAGACGGGCAGGATGCCTTGAAAAAGTCAGCAACGAAAGCGCCAGCACCTGGATCACGGTATGACCAGAGCAATGCATAAAGATCCAGATACTCTTTCCCCTGGTTTGCGTCAAATGATCCAGGCCCGGGCCAGGCTGGTGCATGCATCTATGTCGGATCCGAGCTGGCTAATCAGCGACCCGCTGCTTGGATTTATCGCTCCCCTGGCGGGACTGAGACCGGTGGACCCGCGCAGACTGGCCCGCTATGTGCTACTGCGCGAGGTTCTCAAGCAAATTCTACTTGCTTTCGCGGAGCGTCAAATACCGGCCATGCTGCTGAAAGGCTTGCATTATGCCGACTCCTTGTATCCCAATCCGGCCATAAGGCCCACGCAAGACATTGACCTGTTGGTCCCGCCCGATCGTTTTCAGGAGGCTGCCATGTTGTTGCAAGAGAAAGGCTTTCGTTTGCAGGCGGGCTCGCCCTTTGAACAATCCAGATTCCGGACGGCCCCCGGCTACATAGAGTTGCCTGACGGTTTTGATCCGACGGCCTTTTTGTGTCCCGGCGAGGTAAATTTGCAACATCCTGGTGGCGCTGATGTTGATTTACACTGGCATATTTCTCCGGATCCCTTCCTGCGTGCCGTGCGCCCGTTGCCAATGAATCAGTTTTGGCAATCTGCGCCGGAACTGTCGGGTTACGAAAGCGATTTACTATACCACCTGGCACGGCCGCTGGAATTGTTTTATATGCTATTCACCTGGCACCGTAACGGCTTTCGCTCCAATTATGCGCTGGTCGACATGGATCTGCTTTTACAGCAAGAGAGCGACCAGCGCGCTTTATGGGAGCAGGTGGCGGACTTTGCGCTGCGCAATCAAAGCCGTCTGTTCGTTTACCGGGCTTTGCGGCTACGGGAACGGATCTGCGGTGCGGATGCAGCCGGCGTAGCCATCACCCGGTTAGAGCCGGGCTTTTTTGCCAGGTGGCGGACTTTGCCGCTGGAGAACGAGCGTTCGATACTATCCAAATCCAAAGACGGTATTCCGAACCGGCAACGCTGGTTTATCCAATGGATGTGCGTTGATCGCTGGACCGATACCATCAAATTGCTGTTGGTGCTGATCTGCCCCCCACGAGCGTGGCTTGTCTTTCGCTATGGTTCCGCTGGCCACTGGTTGCAACACTGGAAGCGGATGCTGGGAACGATTTTTTTTGCCCGTAAATAATCAAAGGCACTCTTCCAGCCAAATGGAAAGCGCGACCAGACCGAAGAGCATTTCAAAATGCGCCCATTGTCCCTGTACAAAGCCATCAAACATTTTCAGGATCGTATCCACCTGGAAGAGGCCGCAGTCGTGCAGGGCGGGGTGGTCGAGTCGCTCGCGCATGTAGCTCCCTGCCGCTCCCCGCGCCCACTTTTGATAGGGGATTGTGGCGCCAAAGCCCAGTTTGTTCATCTGCAGAATAGAGTCGGGCAGAATGCCCTGCATGCTTTGGCGCAGAATCTGCTTGCCGCCGGCGTCACCCTTGCGGTCGTCGATTTTAAGGCTGGCTGGAATGCGCAGCGCCAGCTCGATCATATCGCGATCCAGAAAAGGAGAGCGGTATTCCAGCGCATGAGCCATTCCGGTAATATCCGGGATCTGAACCATCGCGTATTGGCTGCCTTGTAACAGGAGCTGGGTAATCAGGCGCGATGAGTAGGATTCAGCGGGCCATTGTCGGCTGGCAGATTCATAGATCTCGAACTGAATATCGGGCGGGAGGGAACGCTGCATTGGCCCGGAATAAATCAATGCTGCAAACTCGCTGATTGGATGCAGTCGGGCCTGGCTCATCCGTTGTTCTGGCGCCAGGCAACAGGATTGGTAGGATTGGCGCACAAAAGGCAGCGGCAGCCTGCCGATCCAGTGGGCCAATCCCCGTTTTTCCAGGGCCTGCCATTGCAAGCGTCGTCGATCTTTGGCCAGCCACAAGCGATGATCGGCGTAGCCGCCGAACAGTTCATCGGCGCCGTTACCGGTCAGCGCAACACGAGCATGTTGGCTAATGCTTTGCGCCAGGTTGTAGGCGTGCAAGGGCACCGATGAGAAAACAGGCTCGCAAAAGGCGCGCACCACCTGCGGCAAGCGCATTAAATCGACGGGTTCTATCTGCAGCTCGGTATGGTCTGAGCGGATATGGTCTGCGACCTTGCGAGCAGCTGCAAATTCACCGGCATTGTTCCCGCTACGGTGACTGACGCAGAAACTGCGCAAACCAGCCTGGTGCTGGCTGGCCATTGCCGCGACAGCGCTGGAGTCGATGCCGCCCGAAAGCGTGGCTGCCACACGCACATCCCCAATCAGCATCCGACGGGTAACATTGCCAAGCGTTTCCCGGATGGCAGTAATGCAATCCCGGGGATCCGTCAACAGACTGCCTGGTTGCGGTTGCCAGTAGGAGCGCGGATGGATTGCGAGGTCATGCCGTATGATCACACTATGGGCCGGCGGCAAACGCTGAATATTTTTATAGGCCGTGTAGGGAGCCGGCGGCATGA